>JBEBGA010000432.1:0-2299 GCA_040081695.1 Pyrinomonadaceae bacterium | reverse complement strand
TCGCCAAGCGATATAAGGTCGCGGCGGGAATCCTTCACCTTGGAGCGGCCAATGTGCCAGCCGTCGGTGATAATTTCCTGACGATGAACGCCGTCGATGGTGTTCGAGCTACCAAAGCTCTCGGTATAAAGAACGTTTTCCCGGCTCACTTTGAGGGCTGGCGTCACTTTACGCAGGGAAGCTGGTATATATCGCGAGAGTTTGAAAAAGCCGGGCTGACCAAGTCATTGAATCTGCTCAAGCCGGGCGAGGCCAGAAACGTCGAGGCTTAACGATGTCCACGTCAGTTGACTTGGTACTACAGGCTGATGAGGTTCGGTCGGCATTTCGAAGATTAGATCCAGCGAGGCATCCCTACTTGCTGGACCTAACACGAGACGAAATGTACGACAACGGCGAGATGATGGCACCCGGCGGCTTGTTCCTTGCCAAAATGATGGCTGACAAATTGGATTTACGTCCGGGACAGAAGGTCCTTGACCTAGGCTGCGGCCGAGGCCAGTCGTCTGTCTTTCTTGCCGCGAAATATAGAGTCAACGTCGTGTCGGTCGATCTTTGGGTAGGCAGCGAGGAAAGAAGGTCGAAAGCGGCAAAGGCCGGTGTCGTATCTCTAATTACTCCGCTGCAGGGCGACATTAAACGCGGACTACCTAGTGGCTTTGGCGAATTCGACGCGATCTTCGCATTGCAGTCGTTCCATACCTTTGGTACTTCGAGCGGTATTGTGAAGTATCTAACTGGTCTTCTTAGAACCGGTGGGAAGATCTGTATAGCTCAGACTTGTTTCAGTGAAAAATCTCCCACTCTCCCGGAAGTCTTTCGGGAAACCGACGGCTGGAACGCGGACTATGAGAAGTATCATTCGCCGGACTGGTGGAGACAGCACCTTGAAAGAACCGCCGGGCTCAAGGTCGAATATTGTGAGGAGATCACTGACGGCGAAATACTATGGGAGGACCACGCTCTTTACTGCGGCGATCGGGCTGGCTGGACCACGGAGTATTTAGAGAAGACGGCGTGGTTAAATCGACAGTTGTTGTGGGGAAGGTCAAACTCGCCATCCCTTACTCACTTTATGCTGACGGCCACGAAAAATTGAAGAGAGGCTGAAAAATCGAATTCTAGGAGATTGTTCCGATGTCACATAAATTCTTCGATCTGACGTTCACGCCGAGCGTTAAGGCGGCGCAGGAGCATTACGGAACGCGTCGAAATTACGCGAGGTTTGAGGGCGGCGAGCCAGATTTTTTCGGGCTGTCCGACGCTGAGAATGACTTTGTCGAGGCCCGGGACGGGTTTTACATGGCGACTGTCAATGAAGGCGGCCAGCCGTATATTCAGTTTCGGGGCGGGCCGAAAGGGTTTTTGAAGGTGCTCGACGATCGGACACTTGGCTACGCGGACTTTCGTGGTAACTTACAATACATTAGCGTCGGTAACCTGAAAGCCAACGACAAAGCAGCACTATTCCTGATGGACTATCCAAATCAGGCTAGGCTAAAACTCCTCGTCCGTGTCGAGGTAAAGGACGCAAAGGATGCTCCCGAGATAATCGAAAAACTGACGATGCCTGGCTACAAAGCCAAGATCGAGCGGGCGATGATCCTTCACGTCGAGGCATTTGACTGGAACTGCCAACAGCACATCACGCCGCGTTACACTATCGAGGAGATACGTGCCATGACGGCACCGATGACCGAACATATTGAAAAGCTCGAAAAGGAAATTGAGGAACTGAAACGCAGGTCATAGGCGGGCATATGAAAAAACTCATAATTCTCGGCAGTTCGAGAAAAGATGGAGACACGAAGAAGGTCGTAGATGAAATAATCAGCATTTCCGGCTGGGATCTTATTGATCTGAACGACTACAACATCAGTTATTACGATTACGAACACAAAAATCTGGACGATGATTTTTTGCCGTTAATGCGGAAGATCATTGCAGAATATGGTGTCTTGATATTTGCCACACCTGTTTATTGGTATTCGATGAGTGGGATCATGAAAGTCTTTTTTGACCGCTTCACCGATTTGTTGGACGAAGAAAAAGACCTTGGCAGAGAACTTCGCGGCAAGGGGATGGCGGTAGTAAGTTGTTCCGGAGGCGGTAATCTTGGAGAACACTTTTGGCATCCATTTGTCGCGACTGCTGAGTATTTGGGAATGCAATATCTGGGCAACATGCACACGAGTGTAGGGATCGATGAACGCGAAAAGTTGAGAAGATTTGCTATGACAATAAGTGAGTACGACAAATAAACAAGTAAGGAAGGTGAAACGGTGAAGTTGGTGAGGGA
>JBEBGA010000431.1:0-2299 GCA_040081695.1 Pyrinomonadaceae bacterium | reverse complement strand
CATATTGGTCGAGCGACCGATAGACGCGGATAAAAACGTCCTGCGTCAGGTCTTCGGCGGCGTCAGGGCTGGAGGTAAAACGATAGGCGAGGTTAAAAATTCGCCGCGAAAAGCTCGAGACAATATCTTCCCACGCCGCGCCGTCGCCTGCCTTAGCACGCTTGACGAGTTCCGCTCCATTAAATTCGGCAACAGCCTGTATCGCTTCCAAAAGTTCTCTCCGTCACTGGCCCACTACTAGTTTTTCGGACCGCCCATGGTATCAACGAACAAGAGCACGAAACCTCGCCTTGTCAATGAGAGTTTACGAGGCATTCGGCTCAAAAGTTCCAACAAAAAGATAGCACAAAATCGCCCCGCAGCGGGGCAGTTGTCAGTGGTCAGTGGTCAGTTGTCAGTGGGTTTTGTTTATTGCCCCTTCCGCATTTTCCATTTTCCATTTTCCATTCTCCATTGTGCACTGTGCATTGTGCATTCTGCACTAACTTCACTTATCCTTTAAGTCATGTGCGGACGAATATCACAAAAAGACGTCAGAAACTACGGCCCGTTTATCGAAGGCTGGTTAAACCCCGAAGGTGAGTTTGACGAGCGGCCGGGGCGTAATATCTCGCGGCGTAATATCAAACCGACCGAGCCTGCGTACATCGTCGCAAGGCGTGGTGACGGGCTGATCAAAACGGTCGAGGCTCGCTGGTGGTGCCAGTGGGATGGCTCGTACAAATGGGAGGCAAAATACCCGACCTTTAACGCCCGCGTCGAGACGATGCACGACAAAAAGCTCTGGCCCGCCCTGCTCAAAAAAGGCCAACGCTGCATCCTGCCGATCGACAGCTTTTACGAGTGGCCCGTCAAAGGCAAAGGCCTGCCGCCGGTCGAGATATTTGTCGAGGGCCGCAACCCCTACGCGCTCGCCGGACTCTGGAGCCGCTATTTCGAGGGCAATGACACGCGCTACTCATTCACCGTCTTTACGACCGAGCCAAACGAGTTCATGAAACCGATCCACCCAAAAGCAATGCCCGTCATCCTAACCAACAAAGACGAGCAACGCCTCTGGCTAAACGAAGGCGACGAAGCCCTCCTCCGCCCCTACGAAGGCAAAATGGAATCCGACCAGCTCGGCGACACGCTTGAGCACCTTTATCCGGTAGAAGATCAAGTTAAGTAACAGAGATCGCAGGCCTGACTCCGGTATTTTCCCCTTAAGCGGTCGAATGAAGACGACAGTCAAAGCAGATGGGCTAACAGCAATCGAAACCACTCATGATCTAACTGCCGCTGCTGATTCTGATACATTCCAAGGGCATTGAGAACCTGTAGTTGATGTGGCAAATTATCAAAGTCCACCGCGAACCAGTGCGGATATCCAGATCTACCCATTATCGGATTATGCTCAAATCTCAACATGTTCCAGGATCCGAACCGGTCCTCTGACCGCGAAACTTTGTACCCTAAATTGAAACTGCCAAAGCTATCTTGGTTGTAGGCAAGTTGTGGGTCCTTTGGGGCAGTTGGGGTCGGGTTAATACGAGCCATGCCCACCACTCTGTAAATTCCATTTTGGGTCTGAAGGTCAGGAATGATTTTTGTTTGGATCCGCAGGCTCTTGCCTCCCGCTGGCCCAGTAACTTCACAGAAAAGACCGTCTTTATCGGACAGAACGAGCTTTCCGACATCACTCTCACCGTTGAAAGCATCGACAAGTTCCTGCAGAATATTGACCGGTTCCTGAACGGCTTGAATGAGTAAAGCGTTCCTCTCAATGATTCTCTCTGTCTCTTCTCTCCGTTTTGTCTCTTGAGCAGTCTGTTCAAGGAGCGTTTGCGTGGCCTTTTCAACTAGCCCGCTAACGTCCACCTTTCCTTCGGTCGGCTCGTCGTCGCTACGTAGCCTGTCAATCACAACATTCCAGTTTTCGGGACGACGCTTCGGGTCTTTTTGAAGCATAAGGGCACTAAGCTGAATCATACTGTTAGGGAGATCCGGTCGCGCACCACGCAAGTCCGCGGGTGGCATCAGCAGATGAGCATTTCGCCATGCAAGCGGGCCATCATCTCCGGTCTTTGGTTGAATGGGAAGCGTGAGGGTCGCAAGCTCAAAAAGCAGTACGCCACCCGCGTAGATATCCATCGCGACGGTATTTGGACCCTGTTCAAAGGCCTCAGGAGCTTGATACGGTCGAGTCCCCCAGCCCTTAAAGGTTTCAGAGCGAGTCGCCTCGTCTACTAGTTTCGCTAGGCCGAAATCAGCAATTTTCAATTTTCCAGTTTTCGCATCAACCAAAATATTTTCTGGT
>JBEBGA010000430.1:0-2307 GCA_040081695.1 Pyrinomonadaceae bacterium | reverse complement strand
TATCAGTAGACAGACCAAGGTTTAGCGGAAAGGCATGGTTACTTCACCAATGCCTTTTTTGCATCTAGCTTCAATACAACCGGTGCCCGCAGCTTATCTGAAGTCAATTCAGCTTTCTCATTTACCAGCGGCCATTGGCTGTTTGCAACGTAATAGAAATCATCGCCGATCAAAATGCCCAATGTAGGCTCCATAAAATCGGCGTGATTTGCCTCGATAGTCTTGAATTCGTCTATTCGATCACCGGCAACCGAAAAGCCGACAACGCGATGCGGCGTTATGCCATTCTGAATAGCGATCAACTTGCCGCGATAATAATACAGTCCGTCGATACCCAAAAGAGTTACATTTTCGCCCGCCTTCATCTGAACGATCTGCTTAGTAGCCATATCAATGCGAAAGATCCCTTTCGAATAATCCGCGACAAACATCTCACGGTCGCCATTAGAAAACGCCAAGCCTTGTAGCGAAGCGAAATTGTCCGATCGCACAAATTCTTCCAGCTCATCGCGTTTCGGATCGATCATATAGATGACAGGCGAAACGCTGTCCGTCGCAAAGACAACTCCTTCGCGGCCGATCAGGACGTCGCCGAGAGCGTGGTTGCCGTCGGGAAGTATATATTTCTTAGCGAGCTTTCCGGTGCGAAGATCGTATTTGAAAATACCGGACTTTCCTTTGTCTTTCGCCTCAAAACTACGCATCTGCGGAAACGCAGCCGTGCAAACCCACAGCCAGCCTCTCGCCGTATCGACACGCATTCCCAGAACGCTCCAGAGGCCATCCGAAGGCAGTGAAAAATCGGTCGCGAGTCCATTTTTGACCGCAAGGATCTTCCGTTGATGTACGCTGCCTACGTAAAATGTCCGCGTCTTAGCGTAATAGGCCAAACCTTCGCTGATCAATGTCTTATCATCGAGCGTAAATGCCCGTGTGCTCTTGTTAAGCGGCTTCTTATTCTCCGCAAACCTAGCCTCGATCGATTTGTACCTCTCGCCGCCCGCAAATGCCTTAAAATCCTCGTCTTTCGAGATGTCGAAGAACAATCCCATGTTTGCCAAGCGCTCTAGCGAATCGAGCGACTTTTCCGGCTGCCCGTTTGTGGCAAACGCACTCGCGAGATTATAGATCAACCGTGGATGATTGGGGCGGGCAGCGTTTGCCAGGCTCATTTGAGTTAGAAATTCGGGATAATTTTTCGCCTGATACGCCCTTACGGCGGATTGCTCGGCCTGACGGGCTTTGGCCATTTCTTCAGGAGTCTGTGCCAATGCTGCAATGACCACTAAAAGCAATGTAGATGCAACGGTTAATACTCTGTTCATAGATTGTTTCCCGCCTATGATGCGATGAAGCTGATAAAAGGTTTGTTGGCAGACATTGAGTTGCCCTTTACAATTCGCTTTGTTTCAATAAAAGCAAGGTATTGTTTCGGAAAATATGCACAGTAGCCTGCGTTCTTTTATCGACACCCTCCGGCATGAAAACGAGATTGTTGAGGTCTCGGCGGAAGTCGATCCTTATCTCGAAATCGCCGAAATACATCGCCGCGTGATCGATGAGCAAGGCAAAGCGCTGCTTTTTACTAATGTAAAAGGCTCAGCCTTTCCGGTCGTCACCAATCTTTTTGGCACGAAACACCGGATCGATCTTGCCTTCGGCTCTAAACCGCTGGATTTCGTAAAGCGTGCGGTCCACGCTGCCGAAACCCTCATCCCGCCGAAGCTAAACAAACTTTGGGAATTCCGCGACCTGGGATTTGCCGCCGCGAAACTTGGGACCAAGACCGTTCGAAACGCTCCGGTTCTCGAAACGAGACAATCCGCCGTCGATCTAACCAAATTACCGCTCCTCCAGCTCTGGCACGAAGACGGTGGACATTTTATCACCTTGCCGCTCGTCTATACGCAAAGCCCGGCGGATGGAAAACCGAACCTTGGCATGTACCGCGTTCAGCGTTACAACGAAAACGAGACCGGAATGCACTGGCAGATCGGCAAGGGCGGCGGTTTTCATTACTATGAGGCCGAGCAGAGAAATGAGGCGTTGCCGGTGACGATATTTTTGGGCGGACCGCCGGCATTGATCCTGTCCGCGATCGCGCCGCTGCCTGAGGGAGTTCCGGAATTGATGCTGGCATCTCTTTTGGCGGGGCAGAGAATTGGGATTACACGTCTGGACAGAAGTGTCCGCACTCCGTTGATCGCGGAGTGCGAATTTGCGATCTGCGGAAGCGTCGCACCGCACGAGCGCCGGCCCGAAGGCCCCTTTGGCGATCATTATGGATACTATTCGCTCCAGCACGAT
>JBEBGA010000429.1:0-2310 GCA_040081695.1 Pyrinomonadaceae bacterium | reverse complement strand
TGCTGCACCAAGGGCAAAGCGTATAGAAAACAGCCGGGGCAATTTACTTGAAATGTCAGAAGCAGGTTCAAGGCTCTTACAGAAAAATTGCCTTGAACCGCTTCCGAAAATCTGATGTCGAGTTTTGCCATTTCTTTTACCGGCAGTTTTCCATTTCGAGGATGTGAAAACCGTTTTCTGCAATTGATTGAACAACTTCCGCTGATGCTTCTTCGATATGACAAAAGCGACATTGAGTAGCCGTCAAAGGCTGTCCTTCTTGCCCTTTGAGTTTTAGATATTGCTTCCCGTAATCGTAAACTTACTCAAAATCTCTTTCGATTGCCGGAACTAAAATATCAAAGTGCATAATGCTCCCGTCTTTTTTTTGTGACGTATGTGTCCCAAACTGCTACCTGCATATCGCTCTTTCCTTCACTCACGCAAAAACATAAATTTGCCCCGCAAAGTAAACTTCATGCTAACTTTGCGAGGCAATAATTTCTACCCTTTTACATCCGCCATCGATGCGCCAAAGTTTATGTGCAGCACATTTCCATTTGGCGTGACCAATGCCGGCACAGACTTGACGCCCGCATTTTCGGCCTCGTCAAATCTCGAGATATCCTCACCGAAGTGAACGACATCCACATTTTCGGCCCCAATAAGACCAACGATATCCTGCTCCGCACTAACGCAAACCGGACAACCGGCGTGATAAAAAACTGCTTTACTCATGATCTTTTGCTCCTTTGATTTATTTGACTTGTTTGTCAGTTTAAAAGATAGTTAGGAGTCCAAACGATGTCAAGCAGGCGTTGTTAGTTTTATTCCGGCCGAAAACCAGCCTTTAAGCACAGTATATTCGCCCGATAGCTCTTCAAAAGCCGAGGTGATATCCGACCGTGCTAAGCAAAACGGTTAATAGGCCGTAAAGGACCTCGCGAACACCAATCTGCATTGCCTTTAGTTTTTTTCTGCCCGAAAGTCCCGCTACCGGACGCCAAAGTAGCCCGATCACTGCCCCTATAACTAGGATCGAACTTAATCCAGCGTGGTGCAGAATTTATTTGCCCATTCAGACACGAGCATCACGATAGTTTACGCTTAAACTGATGACAAGTTGTTGTTGGAATCTGTTAAGCGTTTGGACGAAATCGACGATGGGGAGTCTCTAAAGTTCTTTATTAAATGGAAGATCGAAACGGTCAGGATGAGGGTCGAGCGGATGGCCAATCACTTTCGACGGTCTACCATATGCGTCCTTAGTGTCTCGGGTGCAGAATGGCCGATCGAATTCCTGCCTTTGTTCGATTTCTACTGCCAGTCGATATTCCTCGGGCGTATTCAAGTTAAAGAACAAAGACTCGGATCCTGGAATATCCGCGATTTCGGCGAGCCCTAGTACCCGTGTTTTTAGTTGCTCCCTCAGCCGCTGTAATCGCCAATCACCATCGGATAACATGTTTTTGATCGCGGGAAGACTGGAGATCCGCCGGTACAGACCGCAAAGCGGTTGAATGCGTCCGTCAGGCTGTTCGGCGAAGATCGCATCGACAGCGATCACCTGCGGGGTAACGTCATGCCGTAGAATGTCTACCATCCGAGTCATCAATTCGCTTGTAATAAACGGCAGGTCACAGGCAAGTACCGCAACCCAATCGGTCGTAGCGTTTACAAGCGCTGTGTATAGACCCACTATTGACCCGCGGGAATTACTCTTAGTGGGATGATCTTGAATTATCGGAAGCGAAGTGGTTTCGCCGGCTTGATTGCCGACAACATAAACTTTGCCTGAGATAGAACCGAGCGTCTCCGCAGCACGGTCGACAAGCGACTTGCCGCCTATCAATAATGCCGCTTTGTTTTGTCCCATTCGCCGGCTTTGGCCGCCAGCCAATACGAATCCGTCGATCAATGGGCATTGTGTCCTTAAAGTATTCAAATTGTGAGTCCTCGCTCTTCGGCAATCTCTTTGGAAAATCGGTCAGGAATTCCAGTTTAAGACAGCTTCTCGTAAGATCAACGAAATTTAGCTCGGCCTCTCGCAGTTCTTTCGATTGTAAAACCACCAATTAATAAAGGTGGCAACTACAAAAAATACGGTTAGGCCTATGAAGAATGGATCGACGGTTCCGGTCGCCGAAAGTATTGTACTGATCAACATCGAGAATATGAATGGGCCGTAAGCAGCGACGGCTGCCGTCCAACCGATCACGCCTGCAGCCTGTCGCGGATTGTGTCCGAAAATGATCGGAAACTGACGAAACGTCGCGGCATTTCCCATTCCCGTAAAGAAAAAGAGGGTCAGCATTAGCGTCACAAATAATC
>JBEBGA010000428.1:0-2334 GCA_040081695.1 Pyrinomonadaceae bacterium | reverse complement strand
ACGGCTTGGTTGTGGCTTTGATTCGGAATATTGCGTCGGATCGTCCTGTCTGTTGACAGGTGCGGGAGTCGGCGTAGCGGTTGCTTTTCGTCCTGACTGTCCAAACACAAAACTGCCAAAAACAAAGATGGCCAGGCCGGCGAATACTAATTGCGTTTTTGCTGACATAATTTTTCCGCTGAGATCAGGTTCAGCGATTTAGATGCTATGACACGTCGAAAAGGTTGATTAGTTTATTAGACGCTCCCGACGAGCGTAACGATGCTAAAACCTGCCATTATTAGGACCACTAACCAACCCGCGATCTGCAACCACAACGGGTGGCGATATTCGCCGACAATCGAAGCCTTTCGTGAAGCGAGCAGAACGAGTGACAGCCCTACCGGCAGAATAAATCCGTTTAGCGTGCCTGCCCAGACGAGGATCTTTACCGGTCGTCCCACGATCAAAAAGATCGCGGTAGACAGAACGATGAAAGCGACGATCGTCAGGTTGGTTTTGGCTTCGATACGTTTGTTGAGAGTCTTCATAAAAGACACTGATGTAAACGCAGCTCCGACCACTGAAGTTATAGCGGCTGCCCACATCACGACGCCAAAGATGCGTAAACCAGTGATCCCTGCGGCATTTTGAAACACGGATGCGGGCGGATTGGCGTCGTCTATGGCCATCCCCATTGTAATTACGCCGAGTGCCGCCAGAAATAGGAAAAATCGTATTATGGCGGTCAAGAAAATGCCGGTCATCGCGCCGCGATTTACTTGCTGCAGAGACTCTGGGCCCGTCACGCCTGCATCGATCAGACGATGAGCCCCAGCGAACGTGATATAACCGCCGACGGTGCCGCCGACAAGTGTGACGATTGCAAGAGCATTGATCTGTTCGGGAATGACGGTGCGATGCATCGCTTCGATTAGCGGCGGATTTGACGCATAGACGACATAGGCGATCAGCCCTATCATCACGACGCCGAGCACCTTTACAAAGACATCCATCGCTTTGCCTGCCTCTTTTACGAGAAATATGGCTATTGCCGCCAAAGCACTGATCGCAGCTCCGTATTCGACAGGCAGGCCGAAAATCGCATTTAGCCCAAGCCCGCATCCCGCAATATTGCCGATGTTAAAAACAAGCCCGCCAAACGCGATCAACGCCGACAGGACGTAACCGCTGGCCGGGATAGTCTCATTTGCAACATCCTGTCCGCGTTTGCCCGAAACCGTCAGCACGCGCCAGATATTTAGCTGGGCAAACACATCAAGTACGACCGAGAGCAAGATGACAAAACCAAAGCTTGCGAGGAGCTGTTTGGTAAAAACGGTCGTTTGAGTCAAAAAACCAGGGCCAACAGCTGAGGTTGCCATCAAAAATGCCGCACCGAGTATCACCGAAGATATTGACTGTTTTTTCATAGCTCTCCTAAAATTTCGCAGCAACATTGATATTTGCCGCCATCAAACTTTGCCGTATTGCGCTAGCAAACTCAAGAGCATTATCGCCGTCCCCATGAATACAGATCGTGTCTGCCGTGATCGGAATGACGTTGCCGTCAATTGCGTTCACGGTCCCGTCGTTTACCATCTGCAACACCTGAGCGATAGCGATATCGGTGTCCAGTATGAGAGCATTTGGCTCGGTACGAGGCGTCAGACTGCCGTTGGTTTGATAGGTTCGGTCGCCGAAAACCTCGGATGCGGTTCTAAGCCCTAACTTTTTGGCTTGGGATATTGATTCGCTGCCAGATAAACCATACAGAACAATGTTCGGAGCGATCGCGAACACTGCTTTAGCAATTACCGCTGCGAGTTTTGCATCACGTGCGGCCTCGTTATAAAGGGCCCCGTGAGGTTTGATGTGTTTTATCTCGCCACCTACACTGTCGACAATTTCTTTGAGTGTTTTGAACTGTTCGGTAATTAAAACGTAGATCTCGCTGTGCGACATTTCGAGAGCAAATCGTCCAAAGTTTTCGCGATCAGCATATCCAGGATGGGCACCGATGGCAACGCCTTTGTCGACCGCACACTCGACGGTACGCAGCATTATCTCAGCGTCGCCGGCGTGAGCACCGCAAGCGATATTGACCGACGAAACGTAATTCATCAGCTCGGCGTCGTTTGGGCAACCCTCGCCCATGTCGCAATTTATGTCGATTGTTGCCACGTGTTTGCCTGAAATTTACACCCGATACGGTAAAAATTCAACTCACGCTCAAACTCAATTGCCAGAGCCTCGGCCTCCTCTATCTCGACGACGTGAAACGCCACCTTGTCACCTGGGCCGAGTTGGGCGATCAGCGGCAGATCGCGGGTGATGACGTGGCCGATGCGCGGA
>JBEBGA010000104.1:0-9083 GCA_040081695.1 Pyrinomonadaceae bacterium | reverse complement strand
TCTTACACCACCTTACACCTTGGTTAAAACTCTTGACGAGATTCAACCTACGCGATCCATTTTTCGGTCATGTCGCACCAGATGGCGAGGCCTTGGTAGGGGGCGAATTTTTTGTAGTGGCGGTGGATCTTGGTGTCTTTGCAGGGCTTTTGTTTGTTGTGCTTTTTGTAAAACTGCGAACGCAGCCAACTGTCGAGCGCGAGGCCGTCGTAACGCCCGACGAGTTTGAGCAGATTTTCGGCGGCGTAATCGCCTACGCCTTTGACGCGTTTCATCTCTTTTTTGAGATCGGCGGTCGAGAGCTCGGAGTGGAGCCACGATTCGGGGTCGAGTTCGCCATTTACCACGGCCCGTGCCAGCTCGACAAAATAGGGCGAGCGATAGCCCGCTTTGATCTCGGTGCGGTAAAAGTCTTCGGTTGCGGCTGCCATTGCTGCGGGGGTTGGGAAGGCGTTGAGGGTGGGAAACGTTATCCGGCTCCCCTCCTTACGACGGAGGGGTACGGCGGTAGCCGGGGGGTGGTTCTTTGCTTGATCACCACCCGACGAGAGAACCACCCCGTCAGACGAAGCGTCTGCCACCCCTCCTTCGTAAGGAGGGGAGCTTTTAGATCCGAGTTTTTCGACGAGGTTTGTGACCATTATTTTTGTTAGGCCCCAGGAGCAGTTTGTGGTGCAGATGGTTTTTACGAGGTCTTCGAAAACGGTCGCTGAGCGGAGCATGCGGCCGGCGGCCTGTTGCGAGATCCACTCGAGCCCGGCGTGGCCGTCGAGCGTTTGGTAAAAAGGTGCGAGATCTTCGTCGAGACGCAATAGATGGCGGGCGGTGCGTTCGATCGTGGCGGTATCTATCGCCGTGTTGGCCAGATCAATGCGTATGCGGCCGTTTTCTTCGCTAATGACGGCCGGTGTTGCCTTTCCCTGCCCGTTCGAAAACACATAGCTGAGCCGCCAATTTACTTCGTCGATCTCAAACGGGTGCAGCTCGCACCAGCCGTGGCTGTAGATCGTCGCCCGAAAGCTAAAGTCGGGCGGAGTATCGATATATATGGTCTTTGGCATAACGGTGATGGCCCCTGACAAAAAGAAAATTTACATTTCTTTACATTTTTTCGGCTAACGCAGTATATGCTACGTCTAATTATATTAGGAAATACCTCTAAGAATTTCGACACAACAAAACGGTTGTTTTTTACGAGGAATTATTGTATATTTTATCAGTTAAACATTTTTTAACGGGCCGCATTCCCACCCCGGAAAGGCTAAACACAATTTTGATGGTTTGTTCCCTGACAGGAGGAAATGGTATGAAAAGCACGATCTCGCGAACATTTTTGCGAATTTCGGCTATGTCTTTGCTTGTGGTCTTGGCGGGCGTTTTTGCGTTCGGTCAAAAGGCGGTGGCAGAGACGAAAATTTTGATTCGCCGACGCCGGTATTGTTGAGCGACATAAACACAAAACGTGCCGTCGCTCAGACCGGCAAAGTATCGCGTAAGTTTGACGCGGCAAAGATCGCGCCCCAAGCGTATCTGCCGGATTCAAAGATCACGCTGTATGTCGGTGATCTGGCATTGATGGCCGGTGAGGGTGCCAATGCTCTGCGAGTCTATGCCGAGGACAAACGCGGATACATGTACCGTTTTCCTGTTCTGGACCTACAAAGAGTAGATGGCGTGCAAAATGTTCACGCGATAACCGTCCTGTTAAAAGACGAGGTCGGCTATTACGCACCTCCTGTGGCAGACGGCGATCTAGTTATTTATGTGACTTGGCGCGGGCTGGCAAGCAACAAAGCACTGCTCGGCCTTGGCAAAATGGGCGGCGAGGTAAAAGCAACCGCACTGGCATCTGCCCCCGAAGCTCTAACCGGGGCCCGTCCGCGTGACCGCCAACGTTTCTTAGAACAGGCCACATTTGGACCAACCCGAACAATGGCAGAAATGCCGACCGGACAGCCTCTGCGCAGATGGATCGCTCAGCAATTTGCTCTACCGTATCCTTCGCTTGCAAATCCATATCCCGCCCAACCGCTTAAACCGGTCAATGCTCCTGCCGATTGTGACAATGATCAAACGGTAACGCCTGACGTTCCAGTCACGTGTTTTCGCGATACATATACCATGTATCCGCTCCAGCGGTGGAACTCATTTGAGATGCTCTATGGCGACAACCAGTTGAGGCATAAGGTGGCGTGGGCTTTGAGCCAAATTTGGGTCACGTCAGGTGTCGATATCCAACAGTCGCGGCACATGGTCGAGTGGCACAAGATACTTTCGAACAATGCGTTTAGCAATTACAGAACGCTAATGAAAGAGATGACGTTGAGCCCGACGATGGGCGACTATCTCAGCATGTCGCAAAGTACCCGGACCAACCCAAACGAGAATTATGCCCGCGAGATCAAGCAGCTTTTCTCGATAGGATTATTCACACTCAATCCGGACGGAACGTTTGTTTGTGTCGAAAACAACCCGTGTCAACCGGGTGATACCAAGGTTCCGACCTATGACCAAAATGTTGTCAATAACCTCACCAAGGTTTTTACGGGCTGGTCTTTTTGCTCGATCGCGGCATCGTGCCCCAATATTTCGGCCGGAACTATCAACTTTATCGATCCGATGCTACTTAATCCGGGTGTCTCCACTGGCGCGGCCAATCGCCATGACATTAGCGCAAAAACGCTTTTGACTTACCCAGGTTCAACGACTTCCAATATCGCGGCATGTCCAACAACAGGGGCTGGAAGTTGTGGCCTAATCTGTCCCGCAACAGGTAATTGCTCGCTGACTGGCGGGGCAACAAATGCGCAAGCGTTAGCCGGTGTTTTGGCATACGCTAACACTTCGATGGATCAGGCTCTCGACAATATCTTTTACCACCCAAATGTTGGGCCATATATCGGCAAGATCTTGATCCAGCAGATGGTCACTAGTGACCCGACACCGGCATATGTCGGACGGGTGGCGGCTGCATTTAACAATAACGGCCTCGGTGTCCGTGGCGATATGAAGGCTGTCATCTCGGCGATCCTCCTCGACCCGGAGGCACGCGGGAATGTAAAAACCGATCCTAATTACGGCAAGCTGCGTGAGCCGATGCAGTTTGCGACAAACATCCTACGCGCATTTAACGTCCGTGATGCAGCAGGTACGGGACAGAGCGATGGCGTTTTCTTCCAACGCGGAGAATTTACCGGTATGGGACAGACCCCATTTCGTGCAGCAACGGTTTTCAACTATTATCCGCCGGATTTCGTTATCCCTGGCACAGCACTGCTTGGGCCTGAGTTTGCCCTGATGACCACAGGAACGACGATATCTAGGACTAATTTCGTCAATCGGTTCGTTTTTACGGCGATCCCTGTCGCGGTAAGCACAGATGCTCCGAGCGGAACGACGCTTGATTTCAGTGATCTTCAAGCTCTTTATTTGGCAGATACGACCGGCGGCACGATGGTAGATGAACTAAACAGCCGCATGATGCACGGTACGATGTCCTCTTCGATGCGGACAGCGATATTAAACTCTCTGGCTCCGATCACTTCTACGGACTCTCTTAATAAAGTTCGTCAGGCAGTATATCTGGTAGCTACGTCTTCGCAATATCAGGTGCAGAGGTAAAAAACAATGAAAGAAACACGACGCGATTTTATCAAGAAAACCGGCGGATGCGCCCTAGGCATGGTCTCTCTGGCAACCCAGATGCAGCACCTGGGAGCGATGTCTGCGATGGCACAAAAGGTCATCGACACCGATAAAACCGAAGGCACGATCACAGACTATAAAGCACTCGTGCTGCTCTATTGGGCAGGCGGCAATGACGGCAACAATATGATCATCCCAAATCATAGCGATGCGACCATCAGCAACTGGGCTACTTATAGTGCTCTAAGAACACCGCAGGCATCGGGGGGATTAGCCTTTACTCAAGCACAGCTTCTACCCATCGCTGTGCCAAGTATTGGCGGCTTAACTTACGGGTTTCATCCAAATCTGGGGCCGCAGACCATTAACGGCACGACAATAGTAAACAACGGTATTCATGACCTGTACCTTCAGGGTGATCTTGCCGTCGTTGCAAATGTCGGCACTCTTGCCCGGCCGATGACCAAAGCTCAGTATCAAAACAATTCGGTACAAAAGCCCTATCAGTTATTTTCACATTCGGATCAGGTCAATCAGTCGCAGACAAGCGTTTCGAATACACAGGCGTTTACCGGCTGGGGCGGCAGACTGTCAGATCGAATGAATAGCACTTTCAACCAACCGGGTGGGTTGATTCCGATGGTCACTTCGATAGCGGGGGCTCAACTATTTACCGCAGGCCAACTCACATTGCCCATGGCTATCGGTCAGGCAAATACGGGGACGCCGTCAAATCTGACAACTGTGCTGACGCCCGCCGGTCTAAGCGGCACAAACGCAACGGTCGTTGCCCGAAAGAATGCGTTTAACGCATTGAGGACGATGGATCTAGATTCAAACTACATCGATGCTGCCAGCAATGTGACCGATCTGGCGATGCAGGCAAACGATGCTTTGCAGACAAGTCAGGATGTAACAACTCTGTTTCCAAATACAAGCCTTGGCTTGCAGCTCAAACAGGTCGCAAGGCTCATCAAGAGCAAAGACGACTTAAATATTAGCCGTCAGGTCTTTTATGTACAGGTCGGCAGCTTTGACACCCACACGACTCAGATAACCTCTCAGGCAAATCTGTTAACTTCAGTCAGCCAGGCAATGCGTTCGTTTTGGGACGAGATGGGTGTACAGGGCAATCAGAATAACGTCACTACCTTTACGCTTTCCGACTTTAACCGAACAATGAATCCGGCCGGAGTCGGCGGTAGCGTCGGGTCGGATCACGCTTGGGGCAACCATATGTTTGTAATGGGTGGAGCCGTAAACGGAGGAGATTTTTACGGTAGCCGCCGCTTCGACGGATCCGGCAACCTATATCCAACGCTTGTATTGGCAGGACCGGATGATATCGATGGCGGAACTGCACCTCGCGGGCGATGGCTACCGACCACTTCGGTTGAACAGTATGCCGTTCGGCTGGCGCGTTGGTTTGGGCTCGCACCGGGTGATGAAGCCTCTGTATTTCCAAATCTGTCACTATTTAGTGACACCAATACTCAACTTAACTTTATGCAATAGTTAGAAAACCAATAACTATCTAAAGGCGGGCGAAAATGCCCGCCTTTTCTTGTTAAATTGAACTTTACCGTCACAGGCCATAAACTAAACGCAACGTGAACCTGCCTAATTACATAACGCTTGGCCGCATCGTGGTCGTCCCGCTGCTCGTTGTGGTGCTGCTGACGCCTGTGGCGGAACGTTGGTTTGGCATAAATGCTTATGCTTTGGGTATCGTGATGTTTCTAATTGCGGCGCTGACAGATATTGTCGATGGGCAGCTTGCCCGACGGCGAAATCAGGTCTCGACCCTGGGTAAGTTTCTTGACCCGATCGCCGATAAGCTTCTGATCTCAGCCGCTTTGATCGTTTTGGTCGAAAAGCATCTCGCCCCGTCGTGGGCAGTTGTAGTGATCCTAGGCCGCGAATTTATCGTGACAGGCCTGCGGTCCGTCGCTGCTAGCGAAGGCATCGTCATGCAGGCACAGAGTATGGGCAAGCTCAAGATGTGGGCGCAGTGCATCGCCGTCGTTGCTTTGCTTGTCGCCGCAGCTAACGGTCCACCGCCGGTGTCAAATTTTGGACTCGAATATCCGGCATTTTTCTGGCAGGTCGCCGAGGTGCAGACCGCTTTTAGCGATCTCGCTAAGATGACGATAACGTCGAATGATTGGAAAGTATTTGGCTACCTGGTCGGACGTGGGGCTCTCTGGGTTTCGGTAATCACTGCTCTTTGGTCGATGTACGATTATTTCGCTTTCTTTTTTACCGAAAGCCGCCGCCGAAAAAACGCGGTTTCTGACGAAACGCAATAAGAAAAGGCAAAGTAATCGCTTACTCTTGCCTTTTTCTTTTTTACTTTTAACTTCAGTTTTACTGTATCTCGACCCAATCGCCCGTGTGTATCTCCTGAGCGTTGCGGGTAATGACCACGGTCGCGGTCCGTTCTTTTACATTGATAACGACCGCTTCACCAACGACTTTGCGTAGGAATGGGCGGCCCTCTTTTGCTTTTGCGGTCGTGACCTCACTACCGTCGCCTTTTTCGCCTGACGTTCTCGATGACTGGTTCGAAAACTTACCTCCGGCATATACGTCACTCGGATATCCATAACTCTTTGATCCTATCGATTCCTTGGTCGGATCTAGCGTAATATTACCTTTCCCCAGAGGACGAAATATCGTCAGTTTGTCACCGACGTTTACATTGTCCTCTGATCCAAGGTCGACATATACGATAAAATCACGGGCGATCATTTCGACATTGTCGCGAGCCATGATGACGCGGCCGGTGGATTTGCCTGACGGATCGCCAAAGACATCAAACCCGCGTGCAGAATCGACCGGAGCGTTGCGTATGTTGATGAGCTGAACCAGATCGCCGAGCAAAAATACGTCACACGACGATTTGATGCGGGCGACCGAAACTTCTTCGTTCACCTTAACGACCTCAAGAGCACCGACCTCCTGGATGTAAGACCCGAGGTTTCCTTTCTTGGTCCATTTGCTCTTTACACTTCCACGTGGACGAATGACGGCAAATACATCACCAACATTTACGCCCTTGTTACGGCCCATGTTTATGTATAGAAAATCGTTTTGTTTATAGTTATACCGGTCTGCCTCATCATTGCTGCCGACGATCTTGTTTTCCGTGCTGACGGCACTCGTCTGGATATAACCCGCACAATACAGATTTGCACCGCTTGCGACGGGCTTTGGATCCGTTGACCGTCCATCGGTCACACTGGGCATATTCTGCGCACCTGTTGAAACTGCAAACAAGATCACGAAGATGAGAGACAACGTTGTTCGCTCGATAATAAGCTTATGAAAATTCACGATTTTCTCCTTGGATGGCCCTGAGCGAGCCTTTTTTGAACTATTTGACAACTAAAATGGGAACAAAACCTCGCCGGTTAGCGGGCGGGTACATATAATTGTAGCCTGTTTAGGAGAAAAGCGTCAACACTTTTGTGCATTGTTAAACGCTACAATTGTAACGCCCGATTTGGACAGCAGCAAAGGGTTTTGCTAGTATTTTGGTTTGCGGTCAGCCGTTTGCGGCGAACCATTTCAGCCACCTTAGCTCAGTTGATAGAGCAACTGATTTGTAATCAGTAGGTCGTCGGTTTGAGTCCGACAGGTGGCTCCATATATTATTGAGGCTTCGGCGACTATGCCGGGGCCTTTTTTGTAGATCGTATGACCCTGCTTGAGCAATTTCAGCAAAACGGCTTTCTCACTATTGAGGGCTTTAACTCTGTGGCTGAGTGTGACGCTTTGATATCTCGCGCGGCAGAGCTGTCGGGCGGCTTTGACTATCAGGGACATCCGTCCGTATTCCAAACCTCAGAACAAACGCGGACGAGCGACGATTACTTTCTCGCGTCGGGCGACAAGATATCTTTCTTTTTTGAGAAAGACGCCTTTGACGCGGACGGCAATCTTAAAAGCTCGATCGAGCTTTCGCTCAACAAGATAGGCCATGCCTTGCACGATCTCGATCCGGACTACAATGGCTTTTCGCGTTCACCGCAGATGAAAAGATTGGCGGCGGAGCTGGATCTCACAGACGCTCTGCTGATCCAAAGCATGCATATTTTCAAGCACGCCTCGATCGGCGGCGAGGTTGATGTGCATCAGGATTCGACATTTTTGTACACCGAACCTCGATCGTGTGTCGGATTTTGGTTCGCTTTAGAGGACGCTACGGTCGATAACGGCTGTCTGTGGGCAAAGCCAGGCGGTCACAAAACCACTCTTCGATCAAGATTTTGCCGCGCCGAAACACGCGGCACACGGTTTGAGATATTAGATTCCTCACCGCTCGATCTGTCTGATATGGTTCCACTTGAGGTAAAAAAGGGAGCGTGTATCGTGCTCGACGGGCTGCTGCCACACTACAGCCTGCCAAACACCAGCGACCATTCACGACAGGCCTATGCGATCCATACGATAAGCCGCGATGCTCATTATCCTGTGGAAAACTGGCTTCAGCGAGACCTCGCCGGGCTTGCACCGATCTAAAACGGGCATTATAAATGTCAATCTTTTCAACGATCTAGCTGCAAAAAATTCATTTACAACATTAAGTAAATTGTGTATTCTGTTGGTTAAATTTTGCAACGCGCGCAAAGTTTGCAACTCAACACCGTTAATTTACATCTTTTCTTCCGGTCAAAGTACCGGCCATTTTTTCAGATATTCAAGCCAAGGGGAATTTGAAGTTTTTGTCGGAGGGTTTATGCCAACAAGATCTATACGTTTTGTCGTTTCATTGCTACTCACGATGCTGCTTGCTGTGACCGCGTTTGCGGATACGGTTCGCCTCAAGGACGGCAGTATTATCAAGGGCAAGATAATGAGTTTTGACGGCGGCAAATTTGTCGTTGTCATCGGCGAAGGCTCACGCCGCCGCGAGTTGACATTCATGGCGTCAGAGATCGAGTCGATCCAGTTCGATTCGCCGTCGATGAACCCGCAAAATACGACAACACCCCGCACAGCGTCGTACAAAGACCCTGTAACCTCGCCGCCAGTCAAAGTGGTCACAACGGATTCGACCGCCCCGCAGACTCGACCGGACAATTCTGGCGGCAAGCTAAAGCCCATTGGCTGGACAGTGAAAGTGCTGGCGGATAACACATCCAACGGCTGGACGAACTCTGGTTGGGTTGTAAAGAAAGGCCAGCGGATACGGATATCGGGTGACGGTAAGATTTCGCTTGGTAAAGGCCAGACTACGACACCATCAGGATCATACACGCTCGAAGATAACCAAAAACTGTTAAAGAACGTTGCGACCGGTGCTCTGCTCGCGGTGATCGGCGATGACAATAATGATTTCATATATGTCGGGGCCGAGCGTGAATTTGTCGCCACCCGCGACGGAGCACTCTTTTTGGGTATCAATGAGGGCAATCTTGACGACAACTCGGGAT
>JBEBGA010000103.1:0-9096 GCA_040081695.1 Pyrinomonadaceae bacterium | reverse complement strand
TCTTTTACGATCATGCTAAAGGTCCACAACGAGGGCGTCGGCATCGCCGGCATCTACCCGTATGAGATCGCGACGATGAAATCCGAAAAGGCGATGAACCTAGCAAAGGCTCGCGAATATCCGCTGTTGTGCACGGTCGAGGAAGAATAATCTGCGGTCGTGTGATAATATTATTCCTATTATGCGGAGGCCATCGCCCATTATTATAGACAACAATGGACTCGCGTTCGACGAAAGTTGAACGTCTGCAAACGTATGTTTACGCGAGTCCCAAGCTACAGAAAAGCTTGGGGCTTTTTGATTTATCAATGAGTGAAGAATTAGATCTTAAGAAAACAGTTAACCTGCCCCGGACCGATTTTTCGCAAAAGGCGAATCTTGGGCAGATGGAGCCTGCGCGTTTGAAAAAATGGCAGGAGATGGGGCTTTACGATCAGGTAATAAAGGCACGTGAGGGGCGGCAGAAATTTATCCTCCACGACGGCCCGCCGTATGCCAACGCCGACATTCACATCGGTACCGCGCTCAATAAAATACTCAAAGATTTTGTCGTCAAAACGCGTTCGATGATGGGTTTTGAGGCGCCGTATGTGCCCGGATACGACTGTCACGGGCTGCCGATCGAGACCATTGTTGAGAAGAAGCTGGCCGATAAGGGAAAGAATAAGAACGACATACCCGTCGCATCGTTTCGCCGCATCTGCCGCGAGCACGCCTCGACGGCGATGAACGGCCAGACGCGCGACTTTCAGCGGCTCGGCATCCTTGGCGAATGGCAGACGCCTTATCTGACGATGTCGGCGGAGTACGAATCATCAACCGCGCGGCTTTTTGGTAAGTTTCTCGAACGAGGTTTTGTGTACAAAGGCCTGCGTCCCGTCTATTGGTGCATCCACGACCAGACCGCGCTCGCCGAGGCCGAGGTCGAGTATCGCGAGCACACCTCGCCGTCGGTCTATGTAAAATTTCCGCTCAAGACCGACCCGGCCCAGATCGACGGTGCGCTGGCGGGTAAAAATGTATTTGTCGTCATCTGGACGACCACGCCATGGACGCTGCCGGCAAACCTTGGTATCACGGTCCACCCGGATTTTGATTATTCGGCGATCGAGGTTTCGGATGGCGAGGTTTTCATCGTTGCTTCGGAACTTGCGAAAGCATTCTCCGAAACGTGCGGCTTTGCCGAATACGAAGAGATCGCTAGATTCAAAGGCTCAAAGCTCGACCGCATGGAAGCGAAACACGCCTGGCTTGATCGCACGTCGCTGATAATGAACGGCGACCACGTCACGCTTGGCGAGGCTGACGCTGAGGTCGAGTTGGATGTTCGATTTGAGAATAAATCGGCGGCGAAATCAGGCACGGGTTGCGTTCACACCGCTCCGGGACATGGTGCGGACGATTTTGCAATCTCGAAAAAGTACGGCCTTGAGATATATGCACCGGTCGACGCGGCGGGTAGATTTACACCGGAAGTCGAGCATTTCGCGGGCGAGGATGTCTTTACCGCTAACTCAAAGATCGTGACCTTCTTGCGTGAGACGGGAGCCCTGGTTCACAGCGAAACATATGCACACCGCTATCCGCATTGCTGGCGGTGCAAAAATCCGATCATCTTTCGGGCTACGCCGCAGTGGTTTGTTTCGATGGATGAAGCCGTGGATGGCTCGAGTTTGCGAAACCGAGCTCTCGATGAGATCGCCAAGGTTAAGTGGCACCCCGGCTGGGGAGAGGGCCGGATGGGCAATATGTTCAAAGGGCGGCCCGATTGGTGCGTTTCGCGTCAGCGATATTGGGGCGTGCCGATCCCGGTATTTTACTGCCAATCTTGCGAAGAAGCTGTCGCCGATCCAAAGATCATCAACCACGTCGCTGATATTTTTGCTGTCGAGACGGCCGACGCCTGGTATGCGCGGCAAGAGCACGAACTGCTGCCCGAGGGCTATAAATGCACCAAATGCGACAGCACTGATTTTAGAAAAGAGACAGACATTCTCGACGTCTGGTTCGATTCGGGTTCGAGCTGTGTCGCGGTGCTTGAGACGCGGGGCGAGACTCTGCATTTCCCGGCGGATGTTTATCTTGAGGGAGGTGATCAGTATCGCGGTTGGTTTAATTCATCCCTGAGCTGCGGCATCGCGGCACACGACCGTGCTCCGTACAAGCAGATCATCACGCACGGTTGGGTCGTTGACGGCGAGGGCCGAAAGCAGAGCAAATCGATCGGCAACGTAACCGCGCCAAAGGAGATAATCGATGGGTCGGGTGCCGATGTGCTGCGGCTATGGGCGGCGGCGGTCGATTATACCGAGGACGTCAGGTGTTCGGACGAGATCTTGAGCCGCGTGGTCGATGCTTATCGTAAATTTCGCAATACTTTGCGATATGCCCTCGGCAATCTTGATGGCTTTGACCCTGTAAAAGATTCCGTGTCGATCAACCACATGGAAGAGATCGATGTCTGGGCGATCGCCGGTCTCAATGAGGTCACCGAAAAAGTGCTCGCGGCCTACGAAGCGTACGATTTTCAGGCGGCGTATAACGCGATCTATAATTTCTGCACGGTCACACTGTCAGCACGCTATTTCGACATCATCAAAGACCGGCTCTATATCCTCGCACCAAAATCCGAAGCGAGACGCTCGGCACAGACGGCGCTTTATCAGATCACGGATACGCTTTGTAGGTTGATGTCGCCGATCCTCGCTTTTACATCAGACGAGGCGTGGGAAAATCTGCCGGGGCAACAACTGGCGTCCGTCCATCTCGCTGAGTTTCCAAAGGTCGCAGACGCTGATAATTCTGGCCTCGCGGCAAAGTGGGAACGTATTTTCGAGATCCGCGATGAAGTGCTAAAAGCCCTTGAGATCGCTCGTAACGACAAACGGATCGGTTCGTCGCTCGAAGCTAAGGTTATTCTCACCACCGATGCCGAGACGACACGTTTGCTGCTCGATTACTATGAGCAGCTGCGTTACATCTTTATCGTCTCGCAAGTCGAGGTACACGAGGGCGATGGGTTTGCTGTCGGAATCGAAAAGGCTGACGGCGAGAAATGCGAGCGGTGTTGGAATTATTCGACCCGCGTCGGCGAATTTACAAAATATCCGACCGTCTGCGAACGTTGTTCGGATGCTCTCGACGAGATCGGTTAGGAGGGAGATATGTTAAATAGATCTTGTTTGTTATTGGTTGCGATGCTTGTTCTCATGGGCTCGACACTTGCTCAAGGTGTTTATACGCCGGAAAAAGGCTCGCCCGAGCGAAAGGCGATTCTCGATGCGCTCCGGCTGCCTGTCGAAAAGGAGTTGAAACAGCAGATAGTATTTGTCGCCAATGATTTTAAGGTTTTGGGCAAATGGGCGTTTATCGGTGGCGATCCTCAGAGCCCTGACGGCGGCCAGCCAAACTATCGCGGCACACCGTATCAAGAGGCAATTGACGATGAGATATTCGACAATAATTTCTTTGCGCTGTTCAAAAAAACCGGCGGAAAGTGGAAGGTCGTCCATTACGCCATCGGCTGTACCGACGTTTGCTACGCTGATTGGTGGAGCCGTTACAAAGCCCCAAAAGCTATTTTTCCGTATACTGAATAGCGAACACTTTGCCGCCGGCGAACGTAATATCGACTGAGTTGCGATCAAAAATATTTTAGGAGTTTCGATAATTATGAAGTACAAGTTTGCCGTCGGATTCGCATTTCTAATGTTTGCCGTATCAGGAAACCTCTTTGCCCAGGCCGCAGATAAAGATGCGGTCCGCATACCGCTCGAAAACTATCTAAAAGGCCACGCGACGGGTGACGGCGAGTATATGAAAAAGGCCTTTCACACCGAGGGCAATCTGGTTTTTATCCGCGAAGGTAAATACACAACGCGGTCATTTGCCGATTACATTGCCGGATTTACAGGCAAACCGCCGGCCGATGAAGCACAGCGGAAACGCTGGATCGAGAGCGTCGATATCGCCGGAAACGCGGCGGTTGCAAAGATCATACTCGATTATCCGAGCGTCAAATTTGTCGATTATATGTCGCTGCTCAAGATCAACGGCGAGTGGAAGATCATAAACAAATCGTTTTACGCCGAACCAAAAACCGCACCCGTAGAGGCGAAAAAACCGTAAATGAACAAACGCGACTTTTTTTGGAAACTAGGCTATCTCGCGATCGCGGGCGGCGTCTTTATGGTCGATCAGACCAGTAAGGCGTGGGCGACTCGCACGCTCCGCACGGGCGGCGACAGGCCGGTGATCGACGGACTGCTCAATTTTGCGTATGCGCAAAATACAGGCGTCGCGTTTTCGATGCTTGATGATCACGGCGATACAGGTCGCTGGGGTTTATCGGTTATCGCATTTGTCGCAGCGGCACTTGTGCTCTTTTTCTTTTGGCGGACACCGCGAAGCGATGACCGCATCCTCGGTGCACTGGCATTATTGCTCGCAGGCATTGTCGGCAATGTAACCGACCGTATGCGGCTCGGGTTTGTCGTGGATTTTATCGATGTTCAGTTTGGCAGTTGGCATTACCCGACATTCAACGTTGCCGACGCGGCGATCTGTGTCGGCGCCGGATTGCTTCTCATAGACATGTTTTTGAGTAAGAAGAAACAGGCAGAAACGCGGGCCGTAGAGGGCGTGACTGACTAAGAACCATGTACCCAGAGTTATTCCGCATCGGCACATTTCCTGTTACGACCTACGGCATTTTTATGGCGGTCGGGATGCTGCTAGCGCTGTTTGCGGCATCGCGGCTCGGTGCCCGTGACGGCATACCACGCGAACGTATCTACGATCTCGGCCTGTGGACGCTGATCGGCGGGCTTGTTGGCTCAAAACTGCTGATGATCCTCGTCGAGCCTGACGTGCAGATATTTACGCTCGATTTTCTCCGTTCGGGCGGAGTGTTTTACGGCGGTCTGATCGGCGGCTTTCTGGCGGTTGCGATCCTTGTTCCCCTATACAAACTGCCGTTTTGGAAAGTCGCGGATGCTTTTGCCCCGGGCGTTGCACTTGGTTCGGCATTTGGCAGACAGGGATGTTTTGCGGCCGGATGCTGCTGGGGCAAGCCGACCGATCTGCCTTGGGGCGTGCATTTCACTACGCTCGGGCACGAATATACGGGCGTGCCGATCTACACGGCTGAGGGGCTCGACGCTCACCTGCACCCGACGCAATTGTACGAGTCGTTTGCGATGTTCATCATATTCGGGCTGCTCGTATATCTGCACCGGCACAAGAAATTTGACGGCCAGATCCTTATTATCTACGGAGCTATCTATTCGATACTGCGGTTTTCGATCGAATTTGTCCGCGACGATCCGCGCGGCGACCTTTATGGATTTACATCGGCGACTGGCTTATCCACGTCGCAAGGCGTGAGCCTGATCGTTGCGATCACGTCTATAATTTTCCTCATTTGGCGGCTCAAAAGAGCCCATCAGACAGCTCCACAAACCACAGAGTGACCGAAGAAAACCTAGCTTTAACTTTCAAAACGACTGCAGATGATACAGGCATGCGTCTCGACGCTTATCTAGCCGACGCGATCGAGGGCTGGTCGCGTTCGCGTTTGCAGCGGCTGATCGAAAATGAGGACGTGCTTGTTAACGAAAAGCCTGTAAAACCGTCATACAAGCTCCATGCAAATGACGAGATCGAGGTCGATCTGGTCGAGGCACAGGCCGCGCGGTTTGAGCCGGAAAATATACCGCTCGACATCGTTTTCGAAGACGAATACCTCGCCGTCATCAATAAACCCGCCGGTATGGTCGTCCATCCCGGTGCGGGTGTGCAGTCCGGGACGCTGGCAAATGCGATCGCTTATCATTTTGAATTTGAACAGACAGCGGCCAAAGATGACCGTTCAGAATTGCGGATCGGCATCGTCCACCGTCTCGACAAAGACACGTCAGGGCTGATCGTCGTCGCAAAAAACGACGAGATACACGAGGCTTTGTCTGAGCAGTTTCGCTCCCGCGAGGTCTATAAATCTTACGTCGCTCTGGTGCACGGTTCGCCCGATCAGAACATGGGCAAGATCGACGCGCCCATCGGCCGCAATAAACATAACCGCTTGCGGATGAAGGTCGCGACGCATGGCCGCTCGGCGTTGAGCCTGTGGAAAGTGCGGACGCGTTACGCCAAATTTACCCTGCTCGATGTCGAGATCAAAACCGGCCGCACGCACCAGATACGCGTACACACTGCGTTTATCAATCACCCGGTCGTCGGCGATGAGATCTACAACGAGGGCCGCGACAACACGGTCGCCGACACCAACACCCGCAACGCCATCGCCTCAATGCCCAGATTTTTCCTCCACGCCGAACGGCTTTCGTTTACCCATCCGAAAACGGGCGAGAGATTAGAATTTACCCAGCCTCTGCCGCCGGAATTGACCGGTTTCCTCGAACTCTTATAAGTTGCCTCCGACTTTAGTCGGAGGAAAGCGGTTCACAAACTATTTCGGCTTTAGCCAAATTCGGCTAAAGCCGCAGATCTTTCTCGCCAGCTGACCTCCCACTAAAGTGGGAGGCAATTGACCTAAAATACTGATCGATTTGCTATGATTGTGGCGAAGTTTCTAAATTAATGGTCCGGTCCGGACCAGGTGGACCAAGGTGGACCAACATGGACCAAGATGGACCAGGGTGGACCACCCACAGTCAAAAACAATGAAAACCACGCTCTTCGCCGCCGCGTTTTGTCTTTTGCTTGTTTCTTTTTCGTTTGCTCAGAGTGACGAGATCAATATTATTCCGAAGCCACAGTCGGTCGCCTCAAAAAGTGGCAGCTTCTCGGTCAACCGAGAAACTATAATCGCAACGGAGGACAAAATTGACAGAAAGATCGCTGACTTGCTCAATGATTATCTTGCTGCAGAGTTTGGTTTCAAGCTCAAGGTAGTGAAAGGTACCTACAGAGCTCGGACCGAGGCGAACAGAATAATCATTTCAAATGTCGGTGGAGACATTGTTATGAACAACGGCGCTTATAGGCTAAAAGTTAGTCCCGAGCGAGTAAAGATAGAAGCCTATAGTGCATCGGGACGTTATTACGGCCTTCAAAGTTTTATCCAGTTACATACAAAGTCGGGAACTTCGTCAGCAACTTTTGAAGCCACCGAAATTGATGATTTCCCTCGTTTTCAATACCGAGGCATGCACCTCGATGTGTCACGGCATTTTATGCCGGTGGAGTTTGTTAAGAAATACATCGATCTGATGTCGCAGTATAAATTCAACACGTTTCACTGGCATCTGACCGAGGATCAGGGTTGGCGGATCGAGATCAAGAAATATCCGCGTCTGACCGAGGTCGGTTCGAAACGGCCGGAATCGCATTTTGGGCCGTACACGACGACGTTTAAAGGCGACGGTGTGCCGGTCGAGGGGTTTTATACTCAGGATCAGATCCGCGATGTCGTCGCTTATGCCAAGGCCCGTTACATCACCGTCATCCCTGAGATCGAGCTGCCGGGGCACGCGTCGGCGGCGCTGGCGGCGTATCCGCAATATGGCTGTAGGGCCGATCATAAATACAACGTGCAGAAAACGTGGGGCATTTTTAATGAGGTCTTTTGCCCGACGGATGAGACGTTCAAATTTCTCGAGGACGTACTCGACGAGACGATCAAGCTCTTTCCAGATTCGCCGTACATCCACATCGGCGGCGACGAAGTGTTGAAAACAATGTGGAAAGAATCGGCATTTGTGCAGGAGCTCAAAAGACGAGAGGGCTTAAAAGACGAACACGAAGTGCAGAGCTATTTTGTACGGCGGATCGAAAAATTTATCAACTCAAAGGGAAAGAAGATCATCGGCTGGGACGAGATACTTGAGGGTGGTTTGGCCCCAAACGCGACCGTAATGAGCTGGCGCGGAATGAAAGGCGGCATCGAGGCGGCCAAGGCAAAGCACGATGTGATAATGACGCCGACCGATTATAGCTATTTTGATTACGGCCAAGGCGACCCTATGTACGAGCCGTTATTTATCGGCGGATACCTGCCGCTCGAGAAAGTCTATTCGTTCGATCCCGTGCCCAAAGAACTCGACGAAACGCAAGCAAAATACATCATCGGCGGTCAGGCCAATATCTGGACCGAGTATCTTGAGACTCCTGCGGCTGTCGAATATATGGCGTTTCCACGAATGCTGGCAATGGCTGAATCATTATGGTCAACGCCAGGAAATAAGAATTTCGACGATTTCAAACGGCGGCTCGATGCTCAGTTTCCACGTCTCGACTCACGACAAGTGAACTATCGTATTCCTGAACCAGCAGGCCTCAGGAACATGATTGTCGCGGGCGACGGAAAGCGACGATCGACCTCAAGCCCGCTATTGGCACGAAAGTCTATTACACGCTAGACGGCACGACGCCTGATGAGCGTTCGCGAGTTTACGACAAACCTTTCGTCGTGGAACTTAAACAAGACGAAACGGTCGAACTAAAGACGGTCGTCGCAAACAGTGTCGGCCGCAAGAGCGTCGTCTATGTCGCAACGCTCGTTCGAAAAGAAATGATGCAGGCGGTCGAGCCCCAGAGCAAGATGACCGGCAAGACTCCGGGGGTCAATTATTCGCTTTATGTCCCTAGCAACGCTTACGCCCAAGACACGCCTCCGCAGAAAGGTGAATCACGGTCGATCGATCTACAGCAATTTGCACAGCGGATCGATCCTACGAAAACATTTGGCGTCACCTTCGAGGGTTACATAAATATCGCGGTGGACGGTATCTACAATTTTCAGATCGATTCGACAAATGACAGGCAGCTAACTATCGACGGTCAGACACTAATCGACGAAGCCGGCACAAAGGAGCGTGCGATCAAATCCGTCGTCGTACCGCTTAAGGCAGGCTGGCACAAGATAGCCATGCATTACGATCATCGCGAAGGCGAGATGTTCTTCCGCGTTCGCTACGGCTTAAAAGGCCAAGGCCTTACTCGGATAGGCGGCGGCGAACTGGTGCATTAAGAGGAATTAGCCACAGATGAACACAGATAAACACAGATTTGGTTATAGGCCCTTGGTCTTTGGTTTTTGGCTTTTACTGTTCACTATTCACTGTTCACTATTCACTG
>JBEBGA010000427.1:0-2348 GCA_040081695.1 Pyrinomonadaceae bacterium | reverse complement strand
ACACCAACGCGTTGCAGGACGCGATATTTGCGGTTGCCCGCGTCGGCATGACGGGAGCCGAGGTTTACGACGCCGCGATGGCCGATATGAAACGCCGCAATATCGAGGCGATGATCTATTCGCACCCGATCGGCACGCACGGACACGGCCTCGGAGCATCGATAGATTTTCGCCGCGCGATCACCGGCTCCGAAGAGCGGTTTCGTTTAGGCTCGTACACGTCCATCGAGCTAAACACCTCAATGCCTCTATCCGAATGGGACGATCAAAAAATAACGATCATGGCCGAAGACGACGCCGTAATGACCGCAACCGGCTATAAATTTATACGGCCGAGACAAACCGAATTTTACCTGGTCAAATGATCTCAGTCGCCCAAGCGGTAAAACTAATCTCGCAAAATGTCGGCTCTCTTGGATCCGAGCAAATCGATCTATCCGAGTCGGTCGGTCGTGTGCTTGCAGAAAATGTCATCGCCGACACTGACCTACCGCCCTTTGACCGGTCGCAAATGGATGGTTATGCGGTGATCGCAAGTGCTACAAAAAAAACTCCCATTACGCTCAAGATCGTCGGCGAATCCGCCGCCGGTAGCGGCTCGCATAAAACGATGAAACGAGGTCAAGCCGTAAGAATAATGACCGGAGCCCCTGTACCCGCCGGAGCCGATGCTGTGGCACGGGTCGAAATTACAAGTGGCAACGATACCGAGGTCACGATCCTCGAACCGGTTAAGAAAGGAACGTCGGTCGTCCAAAAAGGAGCAGAGATCAAAAAAGACCGCGTCGTCATCAAGCAAGGTTCGCTAGTAACGGCAAACAACATAGCCACGCTGGCAGCGTTTGGCTACGCAAAGGTACGGGTGAGCAAACAGCCCCGCGTCGCTATACTTGGCACGGGCAGTGAGATCATCGATGTTGCTAAAAAGCCGGGTCGCGATCAGATACGCAATTCAAACTCTGTGATGCTAGAGGTGATGGCTGAGCGATGCGGAGCTGTCACTGAGACATTTCCGATCGCAACCGACGATCTCTTAAATTTGAAATTTCAGATTTCAAATTCTGCAAAGGGCAAGGATATTCTAATCATCACCGGCGGTGTCTCGGTCGGCAAATACGACCTAACAAAAGCGGCATTGATCGAGTTGGGTGCAAAGATCTTCTTTGAAAAAGTAAGCTTAAAACCCGGCAAGCCCGCGGTGTTCGCACGGCTCGGAAAGACTTTAGTCTTTGGGCTTCCCGGAAATCCGGTATCGGCTGCTGTAACGTTTCAATTATTTGTTCGCAAGGCGATAATGAAGCTGCAAGGTTCGGCAGCCACTGAATTAAAGAAAGGCTTCGCCGTTTTGGCCTCGGAAGCCAAAGCCGCCCGTGACCGCGATACGTATTTGCCATCGAGGCTTGAGACTGATGAGACAGGACGTTTAATTGCCGTTACACTAAAGTCACAAGGGTCGTCCGATCTCGTAGGTTTTGCTCAGGCAGATTCGCTTGTGTTCGTTCCACGAGGCCAGGTAATAAAAGGCGGCGAGACCGCACAAATAGTATTTTTATAAATGTCCGAACCAAAGGCACTTGCCCATGAGGCGATCCACGACACAGTCGAAAATATTCTCTCCCCTGCAACGCGCGGGCGGCTGCTTGACGTGCCAGCGGGCGAAGGTGCTCTTGCCGTCAGATTGCAGCAATTGGGTTACCAGGTCGAATGCTGCGACCTTTATCCTGAGATCTTCAAGCTTTTTGATATCGAGATACGGTCAGGAAATCTGGACACGCGGCTACCATACGACGACCTTGAGTTTGATCACATCGTATGTGTCGAGGGGCTCGAACACGTCGAAAATCCGTCAAATGCGATCAGCGAATTTTCGCGTCTGTTAAAACCCGGCGGCCAGCTCATAGTCTCGGTCCCAAACATAATGAATATCGAGGAGCGGCTTAAGTGGCTGATCAACGGCTATACTTCACATTTCAAACCGTTGTCATCTGAGGCACGAGCTGAAATATCAAAGGCTTATCCCGGCACCGAAGAGATCGCACTGCACGTCAACCCAATCGGATATTCCGAAGTGCGTTATTTGCTCGAAAAATACAGCTTTACAGTTGAGCAAACTTACGCCGACAAGGCGAAAGCAAATTCGTGGGCGTATCTCCCCATCGTCGCTTTGATCCGCTTGATAGGTCGGTTTTCATCCGTCTCAAAACGTAAAGCACGATGGACGGCGGAATTGAATTCAAATGAGGTATTATTGGGCGGCAATACTCTGATATTTAGAGCGACAAAAATATGAGCGAGCTTACACATTTTGATGAGTCTGGAAAAATAAAAATGGTGGATGTTTCGGGCAA
>JBEBGA010000426.1:0-2349 GCA_040081695.1 Pyrinomonadaceae bacterium | reverse complement strand
GAGCCGCAAGGCAAGGCGGAAGGAGCGTCAGCATGAGCAAAACAGCAGCGGTCGAGGCAGTGACAAGCGAACCCGTTGAAGTTGAGGAAACCGAACAACCGATATCGGCTACCGAAATGTTCCAGTATCTGGTGCAAGATCTCGTGAGCGATGGCGATCCGGCGGCGCTCGCGGGCGACGTGATCGACAACTTTGTTTTGATCGAGCAACCCGAAAGCGGCCAGATACTTTCGTTGCTCGAAACCGATACACCGATGTTGATTCAGTTGTTGAAAGCATTTATGTCGAAAGGCCTTGAAGAATCGCTTGCGGCTGTTGATCGCAACGGCCCGAGGTTCATCGACGCCGTAAAGATCAGCTTGAAAGAGCAATTATCGGAGATAGCGGCGGGGGGAGGGGAATAATGTTTCACAGGAACAGCGACATGCTTGGCGTCCTTGAGAACTCGCGTATTGTAACCCTGCGTGGATCATCGACCGTTAACAGAATTTTTAATTCGAGTGCCTTCCCGATTCAAAATTGGATCAAGAATGCACTTGCGATCGCGGGTTTTGCTGTCGTCGGTACGCCCAGATACACCTGGAATTCATGGTTCAATGACAACTCGATAAATATCGAAATCGAGTTAGAGGTCTACAACATTCATACGTCGGAGGACGCCCGGATCAATGCGATCAACGCACTGGAAGCTTATACGGCAAACTACGGACTTAACAAAGTGTTCTATAACACGACGTTGTCCGTTGCCTATGACGCATATGTTGCCCCTACGTCGATCATAAATCCGCCTTCACAATTTAATAATTCCAACCAAAACGATCCTGACAGCGGCGGTGGCGATGGCAGCGGCTTTTTGGATCAGTTAGGGCTTGGAGCCGGGCTCGGGGCCGGGGCCGCGGTGCCGTTCGCGATCCTGGGCGGCCTGATTCTTGGCTACATTGTGTTGAAACGATAGGTAAGCGAAATGAGTCAAATTTTAACATTTACCGGCTCGGCCTCTGCCACCTTTGCTTTTCAAACTGATAGTTTTTTGGAAGGTGCAGCCAGAAGGGATTTGACCGCTCTCGGCTGGGGCGTGGAGTCAGTCGACGTGCGGTCGATATCGTCTCTGACGAATCAGGTGAACCTGACAATAAAGATTCGCGGCCTGTGCCCGCCTAATTTGAGTTATTCGGAAATGGCATCACGGATGGCCCTGGGGCTTGAGCCGTCACACGATGCCGCATTTGCAAATGTTTACTTGAGATTCGACCGGGCCGATCGCGAGTGCCCGCCACTAGGCGGATCTGTTGGCGGGGTCTTTAGCCCGGGCGGCCTATCGACGCAGACGCCGAACGCATTGCCATCGTCCACGATTCCGCCAGATTACATCTACCCGGGCGGCGACCTTGGAACCGTAACCGTGTCGGCAAGTGACGACGGATCGGGAGTCGGCATTCTTGATGATCTAGTGAATAAAATTAAGGGCGGCGATCCTGTAATGCTCATGATGATTGCCTTGGTCGGTGTCCTGATAATACGACGATGACGGAAAAAGAACTGGATCAATACAACGCTCGGTTACTCCATTATGTCAGGCCGGAATTATCGAAGGCCGCTGAATGGATTATTGCTAAGGGGAAATGTAGCGGCCACCGGTTAATGGTGTCGGAGGTACGACCGAGGAAGAAAATGTTTGAACACAGCATCATAAACGAATCGCACAATGCGAAGTATGCCGAGGGGGAAGGCGTGTCATTCTCATTCACAAATCGACAACGACAACTCAGCATGTCCGTAAACGATCCGGTCGAGTTTATCGAAGACGCTGCAAGGCAATTGGGTCTGATTTGGGGAGGTGAGGCCACCGACGCGCCAGATAATTACTTTGTTGCGATGCCGACCAGGGAATATCAAATGCCCGCCTTAGAGGGCGTCAGGAAAAGCTTTTTTACAGGCATAGGTTTCCTAGAGATCGCAGTCGCCATTTCGATTGTTGCTTTGCTCGTTTATGTGGCGGTTGCTTTGCTGGGCAGTTAGAAAAAGAAAAGGAAGATAAGTTTATGTGGTATGAGGAAGAGGAACAGCAAGTTAGTGGCGGCCCAATCTATACGACGTGGAATTGGCGTTGCGAGCTAAATCCGTCGCTGTGTGCTCCAGGTGCGATTCCGCCGCGAGACGGGATTTTGGATCCGAACTTCTGGCACATTTCAGACTATGACGATGGTAATTGGGCAGGGACGGTGCCCGGAACGGCCGCAGCGGGAAACGGCCAGCCGCCAACACCTACGAACTGGGACAAGTTACTCAAAGACTATGGCGTGTACTTTATCGGCGGGGCAGCCGTTCTGCTCCTTTTAGTCACAAAAA
>JBEBGA010000425.1:0-2351 GCA_040081695.1 Pyrinomonadaceae bacterium | reverse complement strand
CGGCCGAACGTGAAAAGGCCGACCTAGAACGAACTCGAAGACTCGAAGCTGAAAGCCACGCTTCGCAACTTACCCTCTCACTCGAAAAAGAAGAGCTCGCGAACGAAGCCCTGCGCAAGAGCGAAAAAGATCTACAGCATGCAGCCCTTTTTGATTCGCTAACGGACCTCCCAAACCGCAAACATTTTGGCGACATACTTCGAAAACTCATCGACCGTTACAAAAACGATCCGAAAACCGGCTTTCAGGTTTTGTTTCTCGATATTCGAAAATTCAAGAACATCAACGACAGCTTGGGCCACACTTTGGGAGATAAGGTCCTGATGGTGGCCGCGAAACGCTTTGTCCGGATGGTCAACTCGTCTGATATGGTAGCCCGGATCGGTGGGGACGAATTTGCGATCATACTAAAAGATCTGGGCACGAGCGGCAAGGCTCAAAAGGTAGCACGTCGGATCTTTGACAGCATTTCGCAGCCTTTTAGCCTTAGCGGAAACCGCATCAGCCTGAGCGTTAATATCGGTATCGCCCCCTGCGACGCCGAATACAATACCCCCGAAGAGATCCTGCGAGATGCGGACATAGCGATGCATTATGCCAAGGAAAAAAACAGCGGTGTAGCAGTCTTTACAAAGGATCTACGTGAGCGGTTTCTCGAACGGGTTCGCTACGAGAACGATCTTCGTAGTGCGATCGACCGCGACGAGCTTACGATGCATTACCAGCCGCTGGTCGATCTGCAAAGTGGCGGACTGCTCGGTTTCGAAGCTCTGCTCCGCTGGCACCACAGCGAATTTGGCCAGATCCCGCCAAACAAATTTATACCGATCGCTGAGGAATCAGGCCTTATCATCCCGATCACAAAATGGATCCTCGAAAGCACATGCAAGCAACTCGCGGCTTGGCAAAAGATCGATCCGTCGTACCGCGACCTGATCGTCAGCGTTAATATTTCGGGCAAACATCTGTCTAACGATGACCTGATCGACGATGTTGAAAACGCTCTGGCAATATCAAAGATCGATCCGGCGTCGTTAAAACTAGAGATCACTGAAAGCGCCGCGATGGAAAATGCCGAGCACACGATCAGTGTGCTCAACCGGCTCAAAGCCCTCGGCGTTCAGCTCAGCATCGACGATTTTGGCACCGGTTACTCAAGCCTTAGCTATTTGCACCGCCTGCCGTTCGACACGCTCAAGATCGACCGTTCGTTCGTTATTGCGGTTGGCGAGAACGGCGAGGATTCCGAGATACTTCAAACGATCATCTCGCTGGCAAAAAATCTTAAGAAAAAGGTTATCGCTGAGGGCATCGAGACCGAGGCGCAACTCGCGCTGCTGCAAAATCTCGGCTGCGACTACGGCCAAGGGTATCTGCTCTCGCGTCCGCAGACGAAAGACAAGGCCGAGGCTGCCCTTTACGATCATCGCAACTGGCTGCCATCATCTTTCAGCAACAACGTCACCGATGTAACAAACACGGTCCCTGAGAACGTCCCAGCGTTCTAATTTCCCCTTACAATTTTGCTTTCAACGCATCGCGTCTTATACTTAGCGAACATTCAATTCGCAAAGGAGTATCTACGCAATATGTTTAAGAGAGATTTATTCTTTTTGGTTATCTGTGCGTTTCTGACGTCTGCCGTTCCGGCTCAGAAATTTGATTATCCAAAACCGCGCAGAGGCGATCAGGTCGATAATTATCACGGCACATCGGTTGCAGACCCATATCGCTGGATGGAAGACACCGAGTCAGCGGAAATGCGTGCCTGGATCGAGGCAGAAAACAAACTTACAAACTCGTATCTTGCAACGATACCTCAGCGTGAGGCCTTAAAGACACGCCTTACCGAGCTGACAAACTATGAGCGTTTCTCGGCTCCTTCGAAAATAGCGGACGGCTTTTACATCTACACAAAAAATGACGGCTTGCAAAATCAGAGCGTCTGGTACAAAGCCACATCGATCAACGATCCGGGCACCGTATTTTTTGACCCGAACAAGCTCCGTGCAGATGGCACCGCGGCATTGAACGGCTCAGCGTTCACGGACGACGGCAAGCTATGGGCATATGGCGTTTCGCAGGCAGGCAGCGACCGCACCGAATGGCGGGTTCGCGACACTGCAACCGGCAAAGATCTGCCCGACACGCTTGCCCCTAACCGTCAGGGCGTCAACGCGTGGCTTCCGGACAATTCCGGTTTCTATTACACCGGCTATGCTCCGGTCCAAAAGGGCGAGGAACTCAAAGCGACGACCAAGTTTCAAAAAGTATTTTTCCATAAGATGGGAACGCCGCAATCCGAAGACTATGTCGTTTACGAACGTCCCGATAATGGCGATTATTTTAGC
>JBEBGA010000424.1:0-2352 GCA_040081695.1 Pyrinomonadaceae bacterium | reverse complement strand
TGCTTGTTGTTGACGGTGTATTAGCTCAAAAGGTCCGACTCCGTTCGCAGATCACGCCAACTTGCACAAGTTCATCAGGGGCAAACGCCAAGTTTGCAGATATTTTTGGTGAGGGAAATATTGCCGTAATGGGTAGCTATGGATGCAAAGGTGCGTTCATATTTGATATTACAAACCCGGATGCTCCGGTCTTAGCCAACTGGTACAATCCCGGAAATAATCAGCAATTTTTAGAGGCAATTGTTGTCGGCAATCGTGGATATTTTGCCAGCGGAAATTCTGGTGGTGTGCACATCGTTGATCTTTCAAACCCGTATTCGCCTCAGCTATTGGGCATTGTTAATTCGACAAACGGCGGTGGCCATAATTCGATCCACGAGATGGTGGTGATGAATCAGGGCGGTGGGATCTTTTTGATCGAAAACTTTAATAGCACGAGCAATAAGACGTTAAAAGTAATAAACGTGACAAACCCTGCCGCTCCCGTTTTTGTCCGCGATATTATTCCGACAGAGCCGCAATGGGTGCATGCGATGGTGGTAAAAGGAAACCGGATGTTCACATCCGGGTGGGGCAACGGCACAAATCGAGGTCGAACCGAGATATACGATATATCAAATATTACAACCCAGGCTCCGACGCTGCTTGGATTTGTTTCGGATCCGTCTTCTGTTGTGACTGCAGGTAATCGGATGCATAGTGCGTGGCCAAGTGAGGACGGCAATTACCTTTATTCCTGCCGCGAATTGTTAGATGGCGATGTGCGTGTTTACGACATTCACGATCCGGCGGTTCCGGTGCTGGTAAATACAATTAAAGCCAGTTCATACGGTCTAAATGCAGTTGCACCGCATAATCCGGTCGTTCATGGAAATTATTTGTATGTTGCATGGTATCAGGCGGGAATTCAGGTGTTTGAGCTATCAAATCCGGCGGTCCCCAAACGTGTCGGCCAGTATGACACCTATCAGACAGAGTTTGTCTATGCCGAACCTGATGCTAAAAAGAGCAGATCATCTAAGCTCTCATTGGCTGAAACCGAACCATGGGATATATTTTGCGGGGCTGAGAATCTGCAAAATGCTTTGCCGAGCACCTATGACGGCAATTGGGCGGTTTATCCTTTCCTTGGTCAAAACAAGGTTCTGGCCGGAGATCTGAAAAATGGATTACTCGTACTCGACGTAACGGGCGTCACGACGTCACCCAAAAATGTCGTCTCGGATTTTGACGGAGATAAAAGGACTGATCTTGCTGTGTTTCACCCATCAAATGGCGGCTGGCAGATCGAGCGAAGCTCTGATGGATTGGCCATGCCGGTCAAGATGCGTGGTGCTCCAACGGGCGATCTGATCGTGCCGGGTGATTATGACGGCGATGGAGTTTCTGAGATCGGCACATATCGTCCGTCAACCGCACAGTGGATGGTTAGAAACATTCGTCCTTTTGGGCCGGCCAGATTTGTTATTAACGGCATTTACGGATCTCCGGGTGATATCCCCGTCGCGGCGGATTATGACGCTGACGGCAAGACCGACGTTGCCCAATGGCGCCCGTCCACAGGTGCTTGGCAGATATGGCAGAGTACCTTGGGGCAGAGAACCGTGGCATGGTTTGTTACCGGCGTCCCACAGCAAAGCACCGACAAACCGCTCGTTGGCGACTATGACGGCGACGGCAAGATCGACCTGGCGGTTTGGCGGCCGGCCACGGGCACTTTTTACGTTCAGCAAAGCTCTTCGTCGATATTGTTGACGGTGGTTCTCGGCCAAAACGGGGATAAGCCCGTTTCTGCTGACTTTGACGGAAATGGCGTTACTGATATGGCTGTTTATCGTCCGTCGAATGGCACATGGTACTTCCGCGATCCAAGCACAGGTTTATCGTCGAGCTTTGCGTGGGGCCTTCCCGAGGACACTCCGATCCCGGCGGATTACGACGGCGATGCCACGTCTGATTTTGCGGTTTTTAGGCCGAGTACGAATCAATGGCTGCGGATCAATAGTTCGAACGGCAGCACTATAGACAGAGTTTTTGGGCAGTCTGGAGACGTGCCTTCGCCTGCATCGATCCAGCCTCAGTAGCATTTTATGCATAACCAAAACGCCCGAAGTCAGGTGATACGCTTGACTTTGGGCTTTTTGTTTCTATTATTGCAGTATGAAAATATTCGTGACCGTTAACGGTGGGTCGCTCGCGGGCCAGACATTTGAACTCGAAACCGGCTTTCTGACCGTCGGACGCAGCGAGACGTGCAGCATCCGCTTTGACCCGATGTCTGAGCGTATCGCTTCGAAACAGCACGCTTTTATTGAGGCAAAGGCTGACGGATTTTATGTCCGCGACAATCAG
>JBEBGA010000102.1:0-9135 GCA_040081695.1 Pyrinomonadaceae bacterium | reverse complement strand
AGAAATTTGCAAATCCATACGTCGCCGCCGAACACGGCTTTATCGACGAGGTCATCGAGCCAAAATACACGCGGCCAAAGCTGATCCGTGCCCTGTCGCTGCTGCAAAACAAACGCGACACAAATCCGCCAAAGAAACACGGGAATATACCTTTGTAAGGGTCGACTGTCGAACAAATAATACTTTACTAACCGGAATGCCCACTCAAACAAAAGAGCGTCCAACTCAGGCTGTCATCGACCTCGACGCTCTCGCATTCAATTTTCAGTCTTCAAAACAATTTATCGGCAGCGGCTTGAAATATATGGCTGTCGTCAAGGCCGACGCTTACGGCCACGGAGCAGTCGAATGTGCTCTGCGGCTTGAACGGGAGGGCGTTGATTGGTTTGGCGTCGCGATCCCTGAGGAAGGCGTCGAGCTGCGGCAAGCCGGTGTCACGCGGCCGATTCTTTGTTTGGGTTCATTCTGGCCCGGACAGGAAGAGTTGATCGTCGAGCATCACCTCACGCCCGTTATCTTTGACGAACACGTCGCCGACCTGCTCAATAATTATGCCGCAAGCGTCGGGATAGACATCGACATTCACGTCAAGATCGACACCGGCATGGGCCGTGTCGGCGTGAGATATGAGCGTGCGGCTGAATTTGCGGTGACGCTCAAGCAATTTGAGAATCTGCACGTTAATGGCCTGATGACTCACTTTGCATCGGCTGAGGATCCGGCTGAGAATGGGTTTACTGAGCTTCAGATCGAGAGATTCAATACAGCATTAGACCAGTTTCGCGAGGCTGGACATTCACCGGAGTGGATAGACCTTGCAAATTCGCCCGGAGCAATCCGGCATCCCGATTCACGTGGCAACTTAGTGCGTCTCGGCGGTGCTTTGTATGGCTTGCTAGATGATATCTTGACGTTGAATACAACGCGACCGGAGGCAACGCCTGTCCTTTCCCTACGTTCGGAGATAGCACATATCAAACAAATAGCCGCCGGCGAAAGCCTCGGTTATGGCCGTAAGTTCTTTACCAAACGCGATTCACTTATCGCTCTTGTTCCGGTTGGTTACGCAGACGGTTATCCGCGTACAAATACTGATCGCGGGCGTGTCTGCGTTAGCGGCCAGACCGCCCCGGTCGTCGGACGCATATCGATGGACTGGACATTGATCGACGTTACGGATATCGAAAACGCGGCGGTCGGGGACGAGGTTTTGCTCATCGGTTCATCAAACGGCTGTTCGATAACAGCCGCTGATATCGCAAAGGAAATTGACACTATTGGGTACGAGATCACCTGCGGCATAAGCCCTCGAGTGCCGAGAATGTTTAAGGAGAAATAATGAACTGTCCGTTAACCCTATCTTTCAAATTGCTGGCACTCGCCAGCCAGATCTATGTTCGCGATGCCAATGGCAACCTCATCGGCTATGTAAAGCAAAAGCTGCTCAAGCTAAAAGAGGACATCAACGTCTTTGCCGACGAAGGGCAGACGCAGCATCTTTTTAACATCAAGGCCGACCGTATCATCGATTTTTCGGCGAAGTACAATTTCACCAGCGCATCCGGCCAACCGCTCGGCTCTATAAGCCGTAAAGGAATGCGGTCGATATTTAAGGCACATTACATGATCTTTGACGAGAACGGAAATCAGACAATGGAGATCCATGAGGAAAACGGCTGGGTCAAAGTGGTAGATGCCCTACTCGGCGAGATACCGTTGCTGGGAATGTTCACGGGATACTTTTTCAACCCTTCGTATATCGTCTCGCGAATGGATGGAGCTCAAGTCGCAAGACTCAAAAAACAGCCTGCATTTTTCGAGGGAGTTTTCCAACTCGAACCGCTAACGCAGATGGGTGATGACGAGGAAACCAAGGTTATGTTATCGGTTCTGACCATGACTCTGCTCGAACGTGCTCGCGGATAACTTGAAATGGCAGCGGCAAAAGCATTTGAATGGAAGCGATTTTTCCTACTGCTCTACGAGCGGTCGTTTGACGCCGATATTTTTAATCGTGCGGCTCAGGTCGCTTTCTATTTTTCATTTGCGATCTTTCCGCTGCTTTATTTTCTCGTTAGTTTATTTGGCATTGTTCTCGAATCATCCGAGGGGCTTCGCGGTGAGCTGTTCTCATATTTGAGACAGATAATGCCGCTCTCGGTTTTCGATCTGGTTAGCAAAACTATTGATGAGATCGTTGCGAACAGTTCGACCGGGAAGGCGACACTCGGTCTGATCATTGCCCTGTGGTCAGCATCGGCGGGCGTTGACGCGATACGTAGTGCTTTGAACTCTATAAATAATCTCAAAGAAACGCGCCTCTGGTTCCGAACAAAGCTCGAATCGATCGTGTTCACTTTTGTCGTAACGGTCCTTACAATGATCACCCTCGCGATCGTCTTTTACGGATGGCAGTTGGTACAGTTGGGTCTTGCCGGTTTAGGATTTCAGGTCACGTCGCCGCTCGTGTTGATCGCAATACAATGGGTGTCGATATTGCTCGTAATGTTGTTTGCGTGCGAGATCATCTATAACCTACTGCCGGATTTTAAGACGTTCAAATGGATATGGATCACATATGGATCACTAGTCGCGATCGTTCTTTGGATCGTTTTGACGACAGGCTTTCGGACGTATCTCAGCTATTTTAATACGTACAACAAAGCCTACGGCTCGCTCGGTGCGGTGATAATCATGATGCTGTGGCTGTATCTAACGGCGGTTGCCCTGATGATCGGCGGCGTTATCAACGCCGCTCTCGCCGAGATGAACGTCAAAAACCTGGAAGAAACATTGAGCTAAATATGGATATCAAGATCGGTGACAAATTCTCCAAAACCCGTGTAGTTACGGACGAACTGATCCGTGCGTTTGCCGAGGTATCGGGCGACTACAATCCGATACATCTCGACGAAGAGTTTGCCAAAACAACGCGATTTGGCCGGCGCATCGCTCACGGGATGCTTAGCGGTGCGTTTATCTCTGCCGTGCTTGGTTACGAATTTGAGGCCCGTAAGATCGTTTACCTGTCGCAGACTATGCGATTCGTCGCACCCGTTTTTATCGACGATACGATCACAACGACCGGAACAGTCACAAATATCCGCGAAGAGAAGGGTATCATCACGCTCGAGACCGTCTGCACAAACCAAAGCGGTGAGGTAACGCTAAAGGGCGAGGCTGCGGTGATGGTCCTACCATAACAAAGCTTAGTTCACGACCAGACATGCCACACGCGTCTCGGCTGTCGCTTTCTCCTTTAATCTTATAGTGACGGCTCCCACCGCAGGTGTCGCATTTTTCAGAATTGCCGTCGCATCATTTGATTGAATAGTACAGAGAACATATGAAGTCTCTGTAATAAACGAGTTTGAGACCTTGAGCTCGTTTGCTCCGGCTTTGAAATTCACCGAAAAGCTTGGCTTATCGATCTTCTGATCGCCGGTGCTGCCACGAGGAGCGTTTGTTGCGTCGTATGTCTGCTTACCGCTGAAATAGCTTGGCGAAGTCGAGGTCGAATAAATAAAATATCGATCCTTTCCCTGATCGATCGAGTTATCGGCGTAAATGCCGTAACTTGTACCGTACTTACCATCGTTATCAGTTTCCCAGCCTTCTAAAGTCAGCCCTTTTGCGATCTTGATCTCTGCGAGAGGCAAACCTGAGACCTTTATTCTTATCCCTCTAGCCTCATCGATCGTTCCCAATCCCCCTCCGGCACTGCCCGCCGTAAATTCACCTGCTGTTTCCATCACCGTCGTACCACCGTGTCCGCCTAGTACGGTCGACCTGATCCCAAACATCGGGGTTTTGTTTGGAGTTGCATAAGCGTTGCCGCCGACGATCGCCATCGCTTTAATAGCAGTTGCCTCAGCTTCATTTTGCGAACGCAAATACATAAATCCCTCGAGTGCCGTCAGGCTCATATTCCCCGCCGAAGTTCGACCAAGTGAACTGTTTTGTGCATTTGATAATATAAAGTGCCCGCCGCGAGCTGTTCCGCCAGGTGTTTTGCCGTTGTTTAGGACGTGAGTAAAACTGTTAAAAGTCGTCCAGTCACCGTTATTGACCATACGGATGGTCGGAGAAATATTTACTAACCGACGGTAGAGTTTTTTGGGGTCAGTAAATACCGGCCGCCAGACGTCCTTACCCGCATATTGTCCTAACAGCGGATGCGGGTCTGTCATACAAAACGAACATGGCTCAGAGGCTTGGGGATAGTCGTAATAATTCACGTTCTGGTTCCATATTCTGACCCTGTCAAAATCTGAATCTGGCTTTCCTGCCGTTTGTGAAAAAACAGACGCTGTTAATAGTATTAGCAAGCACGGTAAATAGACTCTCATCATAAATTCTCCTGATATTAATTTATCAGTGAAACCCAGTGTATTAAAGACGGTTATCGGGTTAATTCAAGTCGTGTTATCTTTGCTAAACTAGCACGGCGAGTACAGATGGCAATAAAACTTTCCAGATATCTCTTCTTGTTGCTGGTCTTTTCACTCCCGCTTGTTCGTCCGTTCAATTTCAGACTGTTTGGTTTGCTCGTTCCCTACACGGATCTGATCTTTCTTGCCAGTTTTGGTCTCTGGTGCATATCGATCATCCGGCGTGAAACTTCGCTTCGCATCGATCGGCTGTTTTTATTTGTCGGGTTCTATGGGGTTGCGTTCACGATATCGACTTTTCTTTCGGTAGATCCTACAAAGAGTTTTTATAAACTGCTTGGCGAATATTACCTTTTTGGCCTTTGTTTCTTGGCGTTCAATCTATCGGTCGAACTTCGATTTCAAAAGCAGATCGTATTTGCCTGGCTGGCTGGCACCGGATTGACGGCCCTGGCATCGATTGCCGGATTTTTGCTCTTTTACGCCGGATTTAAGACCAATTTTGACAACTATTTTTTGTCGCATCTGGGCAGCCTGCCCTCGGGAAACTACCCTCGAATTCACGCCTTATTCGCCAATGCGAATATGCTTTGCAACTACCTCAACGTCAGTATCGTGCTGATCCTGATGACGGAACGCCTTGGATGGATCAAAAAACGAACTGCAATTATTCTGGGAGCCGGGACGTTATTCTCGGCACTATTCTCGATATCGCCTGGTCTTGGGGGCATAGCACTGAGCATTGGAATTTGGTTTTGGGTCGTAGGGCAAAAGAAATGGTTTGCAAGACCAGCTCTTGCTTGCGGCTTAATTCTCGCGGTTTTGGCGTTTGCCGCGACGCTTGTTTCACCCGATACCGGTAATACTTCGCAGGAGGTCTCGTTGCCTTTTGTCGATAAAAAACTTGAGCCATCGGTTCGTGTTCTTGTCTGGCAGGACACTTTGCAGACTGTCCGTGAGTATCCGTGGTTTGGCAAAGGTACGGGTATGGATGTCGCAAACACGCGGTATGAGGCCCTATCGGGCATGCAGCAGTTGCTACCGGACGCTCACAACATGTGGCTAAACGTTTTGGGCCAAACTGGAGTGTTTGGATTCGCCGCGTTTGTTATATTGCTTGGATATTTGATAAGCCGCAGCAGGTTTAGCGTCGATAACGGAAATAGTAAACAATACACCCATGTGGCTCTGTCGGTTGCGTTTGTCGGTGCATTTTTGTACCAAGGGCTCGAAGGTTCATACGAGGATGCTCGGCATTTGTGGGTTTTAGTCGGCTTACTAGGAGCCGTATCTGTTGCCGGAGCTAACGAAGAAAACGACACTTTACCAGCGTCCACAGCGCCTTAACGCCGTCTTTCCACTTGATCTTTTTACCCTCGAGCGTCGTTCGCGGCCGATACGAGATCGGCACCTCAACGATCTTATATCCCAGACGGGCAAACTTCGCAGTGATCTCAGGCTCAATATCAAACCTGTTTGCTTTGAGGCTCAGATTCTTCGCCGCCTCTTGCGTAAAAACCTTATACGCCGTTTCCATATCAGTCAAACGCGTACGAAAAAGCAGGTTTGTCGTGAGCGTTAGCATCTGATTTGCGAGCAACCTGATATGCGGCACATCATCATTCTCTTTCAAAAACCGTGACCCATAAACGACCGATGAATTGCCAGCCAGTATCGGCTTGAGTAACTCACAATATTCATTTGGATCGAGCTCGAGGTCGGCATCCTGAATAAGAATAATGTCGCCCGTTGCGAGCGTCAGACCTATTCGCACGGCAGCACCTTTTCCAATATTTACCGGCGTTAGGTAGGTGTGTGTCAGCTTTGCACGGCTCAATTCGAGAGCCTCGACCGTGCCGTCGGTCGATCCGTCATCGACAACGATTATCTCAAGTTCGAGCGGCACATCGACACGCGAAACCTTATCGATCACTTCGGTGATGGTCGAGCTTTCGTTATAAACCGGGATGATAACGGAAAGTAATTTATATGGCTGAGGCATCGCTTATGGTTAGCTAAGAGAATTGAGCAATGCCTCACGCATCGCACCCGCCGTACGCCAACGCGACTCGACATGTTTTGAAAGCGCTGTCTCTATGACGGCTGCGACCTTTGGCGGAACGTGTGGTTCGCGGGTGAGGATCGGAATGATCGGCTTTTCGAATATAGCCTTTACGGTCTCGGCGATTCCTGCTTTTGGCCCGATATCGAGAGCGTTCGCTCCGGTCAACAAACTATAAGCCGTCATCCCAACCGCGTAAATATCCGACGGCGGCCGCACGTCCTTAAAATCACGAACCTGTTCCGGCGGCATATATGCGATCGTCCCGGCGACATCGCCAACCATCGTCACGCCGCTCATACCGGTTTCCTTAAAGCTCTTGGACAGCCCAAAATCCGTTAGTTTTGCGGTCGAGGTTGGATAGTCGCCGGTGACGAGGATGTTCTGCTCTTTGATATCGCGATGAACGAAGCCTTGTTGATGGGCAAAGTCCAGAGCCGACAAAGTTTGTTCAACGATCCGCGCCATCTCGCGATAGTCGAGTTTGCCCCCGCGATGTTTTGCGAGCCGGCCGGCGTCCATGCCGACGACAAACTCGGTGATCAGATAAACAAGCCCGTTGTGTGTTCCATTTTCGACGAACTCAACAATATTGGGGTGCTTTAGCGAAGCCGCGACATCTATCTCACGCAGGAAGCGTTTGAGTGATTGTTCACTGACGGCAACCTCCGGCAAGAGCGTTTTGATCGCAACCGCACGTCCATCTTTTTCGGCTCGTGCAAGCATAACGCTGCCCATGCCGCCCTGACCGATGACACGGATCATCTGATAATTTGGGATCGGCTGTGGGTTTTCTTTTAGTTTTTCGCGACAGCTGTCGCAAATGAACGACATGCTCGCATCGGGCTGATCCGCCTCGACAGTGACGGGAATACTACAGTTTAGACATTTGACGGAAACCAGTGAGACGTTAGTGCTCGTCGCCCCTTTTAACGTGTCGTCAAATTCCTCCAGCCCGGTCGAGACCTCGACCTCGAGTATCGTCTCGCCGCCTTGTATCCGGTCGCCGCTTTTTAGGTACGCGGTATCGACCCTCATCCCGTTCACAAAAGTTCCGTTCGTGGAACCAAGGTCGCGAATAAAAGCCTGCGGCGGAGCGATCTCTAAAATGCAATGATGACGGGAAAAGAAACGGTCTTGCGGCAAGCAAAATTGGGCATTTTCGCTCCGCCCGATCATAAATGTATCGTGCTGATCAAAGGTAAAGGTACGCCCGGTCTGTGGTCCGGCGACGACATTGAGGTTGACACGCATTTATTGCTAATTTAATCCACCAAATAAGATCGCCGCTCCGTAGATAATAATGATCAATACCAGCAGAGCAAGGTAAGCGATGCCTGTACCGATGCCACCCAAGGCGAGACCTCGACCGGAATATCGTTGCGGATCCTTTTTTATCTGCGACAAAGCAATAAAGCCCGTTATTAGGGCCGCAGGTGAAAGCAATACGCCTAAATAACAGCACCAGCCGATCGTTACACTAGCAATGCCCAGGCACAATGAAACGATCGCCAGTGTCTGGCTCGGCGACATCGGCACGGAAAACGGAGCAACACCTTGCTGCTGATACGGTACCGGTGATTGCTGCTGCCAGCCCGATGCGGGCGGTGTGTTTGGCCAGTTTGACGGGTTCGTCACCCGCGAAGGGTCCATCACCATCGTCGGCGGATCGTCCGCATAACGTGCAGGCGGCGGCTCGGCCGCAAAGGCCGTCAGCATCTCGCCGCACTCAAGGCAAAAATTAAGATTGACGTCGGTGTACGTGTGAAAACATTTCGGGCACTGCTTCATAAATTTTACGCGACCATTTATTTCCTGATCTCGAGATTCTTGAACGCGATCTTTACGCCGTCGCCGGAATACAAGCCTGGAACGCCACCGGCGAAGCCGTAAGTGTTCGTAATGCTCTTGACCATCGTACCGTTGATGTAAAGCTCGATCTTATCCGCGAGATCCCGCACTTCAAGCGTATTTTCCTCTTTGCCCGGTTTTATCGCTGGCGAAGCGGTCCACGGCACGTCAGTTTTCTCGTTCTGCGGCGTGTGATGCACTACTCGAAACTTCTTGGTCTTGGCATTGATCAGAAACGCATATCCCTGTTGCAACGGAGTCGGGTTGCTGTGAAACACCAACCCGTAACCGAGGCTCGAAGCCGCGTCGTCGATGTTTCGCAGCGTCACCTTTGTGTCGCTATCGTCGGTCGTGTATTCCGAAGGGGCGGCCAGCACATAGTAATAGCCCTTTTGCTTGGCACCCATGATCAGCTCGCCCCCGGTGAATTCGGTCGTGCCATAGACGGAAAATTCCTTGACCCATTTAGATACGTCGATCGTCTCAACGTCGGTCCGATTCGAAGCCGGCGAGGTCGAAGTCGCAGTATTTGCAGCGGTTTTGTTCGCACTATTGGAGAAAGAACTATTGCTCTTTGTCGGCGTCGACGACGTGTTTGATGCGTTCGAATTTTTCTCTACCTTCGACCCGATATAGATCAGCCCACCGAGTCCTCCGCCGCACAACAAAACGAGCCCCCCAAGTATCAACAGCACCCACACCCAAGCCTTTGATTTCTTTGCCGGCGGCACCATCGAATACGGCTGCGGAGCACCGGTGTTCCACTGCGGCTGGCCGCCCGGCTGGCTCGGCATCGTCTGCTGCGGCATCGTCGGCGGAGCCTGATTTATC
>JBEBGA010000101.1:0-9157 GCA_040081695.1 Pyrinomonadaceae bacterium | reverse complement strand
ACACAAATGCACCATTACCGTTGCTCACGATCTGCTCGATATCGATTCGTTGGCCGTTCCATCCCGTCGTTCCTTCGACTAGCGGAATACCCGCGGCAACACAAGCCTCGACGTTTCGACGTACGGCCTCGGCGGTCGTAAAATCTATCGCCGCATCGACGCCGTGCAGTTTTTCAGCCAACTCCGCCGCAGACAAACCGGCATCTGATTCGTCGATAACGACAGCTATCTCGTGTCCTTTTTCTTCCGCAAGACGGTGGATGAGCTTGCCCATCGCTCCGTAGCCGATCAGTGCAATTTTCATAAACGTTTTTTGCCACGAATTACACGAATGTCACGAATAAGAAATTAAGAATTCGTGCTATTCGTGCCATTTGTAGCTAATAATTTCTTAACTAAGTCTACGTACAGACCAACCGCGACCTCAAGATCTTTTTTCAACACAAACTCGTCTTTTGTATGAGCAACGAGTATCGAACCCGGGCCCAGCAGTAGCGGCTGGCCCCAGTTGCCGAGATGCGGGATGTCGGTCGTGAACCGGACGACCTTTTGCTCAAACCCATTGACCGCGAGCATCTTGACCGGCAGGCTGTACGACAATATCTCAAGCTCGCCCCGTTCGCGGATAAGGCTTTGCAACGCGTCGCGGATCGGTTCCATCGGCGTTGTCAGGCGAATGAGCAAGCCCGTCTCGGCGTGCGGCGGGATGACGTTGAGAGCAATGCCGCCGTCGAGCGTCGCGATGTTGCATGTCGTCTCGCCGAAAAAATCGTCGTTGGGAAATTTGGTGTGGCGAACGTCTTCGAGAATGTCCAAAAGCTTTTCGATCGCCGAATCGCCCTGCTCAGGATACGCCGAATGCGCGGCCTTACCCGTCGTTTTGATCTTTGCCCGAAAGGCTCCTTTCGACCCGATCGCCAGATCATTATCCGTCGGCTCGCCGTTGATCAGGTATTCGCATTTTGCGGCTATGGGGTGATCGTTCGCGACCTTCGCCCCGGTCGAAGCCCTTTCTTCTTCGACCGTGTAGAGCAATCCAATATCCTCTACTCCTGCACTCCTCAACTCCTCTGCTGCGATGATCTGAGCCGCAATAATACCCTTCGCATCGCACGAGCCTCGCCCGTATATCTTCTCGTCATCCTCGGTCGGAGCGATGAACGGCGGCACCGTGTCCATGTGCGTCGAAAGCCAAACGCGAGGCGTGTCGTTCAAATACGCGATGACGTTATTTTGAGTCTCGGTGACAGGTTGCAGCTCGACCATCCATCCAAGCGATTCGAGATAGTCACGCAGATAAAACCCGACCGCTTCCTCTTCGCCGGAAACGGATGGGATCGACATGAGAGAATTGGTTAACTCAAATAGATTCATTTTTTAGCAGGTAAAAGTTTTTCCGAGGGATCACTTGTCCATAACTGTGGATCACCCTCGTAACCATTTTTTATTAGTTGTCGTAGCTCAAGAAAATTTTTCGAGTCAATCTCCACCTCACTCCACATTCGCGCGACTGCGGGCAATGCCATATTGACTTTAATCCCAGTACTCCAATCATTCCAAGTCTCTGCCGAAACTCGATTTTTCGAGCGAAGAAAGATCTGATCATTCGTGAGATTCAAATAGTGAAACAGAAATGGGCGGGCATCAGTAAACTCTTGATCGCTTAGCTCCTTGCCTAGCAAGGCTTTCACAGGAATCTTCTGGATGAGTTCGCGATATTCCCTCGACAACGAATCCTCAAACTGAATTCGATGTAGGTCGCCGGTACGACGTATTTGATACCAAGCGAAAAACACACCAACTGTCGTCGCGAGCGATGATAACAAAGTAATTATTTCAAACGCATTCATATTGAAAAAGCCAAACCTAGCTAGACCACCATGTGTCTGGTATTAATCGCACTAGGCCATAATAAGCAAAGTACAAGTACAGGGTGCTAACAATTATAAAAATAAGGAATCTGGGCAGTCTAAAATTATGTCCCCGTATAGCCTTGTAAAGAAAATTGAAGCTTAACAATATCGACGCTACCGCACTAAGAAGAAGCCAGAATAGAATTGCATCCGAAAGTGCCAGTACAAATACCTCAGTTCCGCCGGGGGCGCGAGCAAGTAACCTGAGACTAAGAAAGTGAAAAAGGTATAGACAAACTCCCAGCAGAAGATTCGTTAAATCGCTCTTGAATTGTTTTCCCAATGCTGTCTGCTTACTTGTAAAATATCCATTCGTTTGCTCAATCCAAATGCGAACCGCAATCGCAGTCACTAAAAATGTTGGAAGAAAAACTGCGCTAAGAACTCCTGCGTCGGCCGAACCACTACGGCTAGGGTGTTCATAGGTGTATAGAACCGCTTTTAGGGTAACTAGGGCTGGTCCTGGGAGAGCTACAATTAGCGTAACCCACTCTCGATGCTCCAATATTTTCCAAAAAAATCGTGTGTACATTTGACTAGCCTAAAAGAGCGTTTCATGTAGCCGTTTGATCACATCCGCCGCAAATTCTTCTTTGATAACGAACGTCAGATTAACGCTCGAGGCTCCATGCGAGATGAGAGCGACGTTGACGTCTTCGATAGTCGAAAAAACGGTCGAGGCTAGGCCGGTCGAGGCTCGCAGGCCTTCGCCGACGACGCAGATGACAGCGTAGCCGGGGTCGATCTCGACGTCACCGAGCCGTTCGAGTTCGGCGACGATCTTGTCGAGTTCGGCGGTGTTATCGAGCGTGAGGGCGATCGAGACCTCGGAGGTCGAGATGACGTCAATGACGGTACGAAACCGCTCAAACACCTGAAACACCGCGCTCATAAAACCATAGCTGCCAAGCATCCGTGCTGATGATATCCGCAGGATCGTGATGTTCTTTTTGTGGGCGATCGACTTGATCTTGTTGGGCGTCTCACCGCTGTCGGCGAGCACCATCGTGCCAATTTCATTGGGCTCAAACGTGTTGCAGACACGCACCGGAATAGCATTATCCACCGCCGGTTTGATCGTTTTGGGGTGCAGGACCTTGGCTCCGAAATACGCAAGCTCGGCCGCCTCTTCGTACGACAAAACGGGGATCGTCCGCGCTTCGCCGCAGATTCGCGGGTCGCAAGTCATCACGCCGGTCACGTCTGTCCAGATCTGCAATTCGCTTGCACCGAGGGCCGCCGCGACTATCGCCGCCGAGTAATCGGAGCCGCCACGTCCGAGCGTGGTCGTTTCGCCAGCCCGGTTTGCCGCGATAAAGCCGCCCAGTATCGGGACTTCTCCACCCGCGATCAGTGGCTCAAGTTCAAGCCGGACGATCTCATTTGTCTCGTCGATGATCGGCGTCGCCGCTCCGTATTCGTCATCCGTGACGATCAAACGTCGTGAATCAACCTGTCGTGCCGCAACACCTTTTGCCTTCAAAACCTCCGCGAGCAATCGCGACGAAAGCTGCTCACCATAGCTGACGATCGCGTCCTTGAGCATTTGTAACGGAAGCGAACGGCGTGTGACTCGCATCAGCAGATCGGACAATTCGCCACGCGCAAATTCCAGTTCGCCGTTGAAAGCATTGGGTTTGTCGTCGGAGATAAAATGTTTGGAAACTTCAATATGGCGATCAAAATGTGGCTCGAGCGATGCATACGCGTCAGCAAAATCACCCTTTTTTGCAGTCTCAAACGCCGCGAGCAGTGCGTCCGTGACCTTTGTCATTGCCGATACCACAACAACCGGATGCCTCTCGATCTGCGTCGAAACAATGTGAAAAACGCGCTCAAAAGCCGCAACGTCACCGACCGACGTCCCGCCAAATTTCATTACTGTCGGGTGTAAATTTTCGCCCACAGGAAAAGATTTTGCCACGAATTGCACGAATTACACGAATCCTAAGACAAAGAATTGCCCGCGAAACACGCAAAACATACGAAATAAAGAACGATCTCTCCTGCTTTCGTGTTTTTCGTGTGTTTAGTGGGCAAAATGCTTACCCGCAGAGGACGGCGCCGCCATTGATGTTGAGGATCTCGCCGGTGATGTGACGCGACCAGTCTGACAGTAAAAAGCAGATCGATAGGGCTACGTCGTCGGTCAATGCGATCCGTTTGAGCGGAATAGAATCGATCACGCCTTTTTCGTATTCTTTGTCTTCGAATGCCGGCCGCACCATCGCCGTTTCGATCCAGCCGGGTGCAACCGCGTTAACGCGGATCTTTGGGCAGAGTTCACTGGCGAGCGCCTTTGTAAAAGATATCTGCCCACCCTTACTCGCCGAGTAGTTTGAATAGTTCGCCTCGCCCCGCTGTCCCGAAGTTGAAGAAACCATGACGATCGCACCCGACGCCTGTTTTTTCATCGCGGGCACACAAGCCTTTGTCATCGCCCACGCGGACTTAAGATTGGTGTTGATGACCTTGTTCCAAAGCTCCTCGCTCATGTCCTCGATCGGAGCACCGTCCCAGATACCTGCGTTGCAGACAAGCAGATCGATGCCGCCAAAACGCTCTACCGTCTCTTTCGCGATCTTTTGCGCACCCGCAAATTCGGACACGTCCGCCTGCACCGAGATCGCCCCAACGCCTTTGTTTATGCACAGATCGACGGTGTCCTGGGCCTCGATGTCGCTGCTCAGATAATTAACGACAACATTCGCCCCGCCCTCAGACAGCCGCAACGCCGTTGCCCGCCCGACGCCCCGCGAAGCCCCGGTGACGATCGCGGTCTTGCCCGCAAATAGATTTCCCGGCAAACCAATACTTATATCTTGCTCAGTCATTTCGGATATTTTGCCACGAATTGCACGAATGACACGAATCGGAATCAGGTTTTATTCATGCTATTCGTGACATTCGTGGCTAAATTCTTTTGTGTTAATCTGTGGTTTCAATTTCCTTATGAACGACCAAAACCTCCTCGAAGATCAGCCCATTGCGTGGACGCCGACGCCCGACGTTATCGAACGCGCACAGCTCACAAAGTTTATGCGGCAGGTCGGCGTTTCGACTTGGGATGAGCTATACGCATATTCGATAAATGATGTCGAAAAATTTACCGAAGAGGTCATCAAATTTCTCGATATCAAATTCGACCCACCATACGAAAAGCTGCTCGACACGACGGATGGAATTGAGTTTCCGAAGTGGCTCAACGGAGCCGGCCTCAACATCACCGAAATGTGTCTCGACCGCTGGAACGACACTCCTGAAAATCGTTCGCGAGATGCAATTGTGTGGCGAGCTGAGGACCCTGAAGAAGAAGGTGAAGATATTAGCTACCTTGAACTTTTGGCGGACGTCGAGGCTTGCTCCAAAGGTTTGCGGACACTTGGTTTCGTGAAAGGCGATGCAATTGGCCTGCATCTACCTATGATTCCCGAAACAGTTGTCGCCCTCTTAGCAATCAATCGAATTGGAGCCATCGCTGTTCCAGTTTTTTCGGGGTACGGTGTGGAAGCCGTCGCGAGTCGATTGAAAGCTGTCGGGGCCAAAGGTCTGTTTGCAGCAACGGGCTTTTACCGTCGAGGGAAAATGATTGATTCACTCTCGGTTTCAATAGACGCGGTAAAGTCGAGTCCTTCTGTTGAACACCTGATTGTTGTCGAGAACTATGGGCGAATTGGGGAGGCAAAGGCAAAATCAAACAGCGTCGCGATAACGGCATATCTGGATTTACTTGAAAATGGCGACCAGAGCGAATTTTTAGGTGAAGCGGCCGAAACCTCCGCCGAAGACCCGCTCATCATCCTCTACACCTCAGGCACGACCGGAAAGCCGAAGGGCATTGCTCATACGCATGCGAGTTTCCCCATCAAAGCGGCGCAGGATATGGCGTTTGGGACGGATGTTGGCAAAGGCACCCGGATATCGTGGTACACCGACATCGGCTGGATGATGGGGCCGTGGCTGATCTACGGTGCGTTGATAAATGGTGCGACGATCTGTATTTACGATGGTGCCCCTGACTACCCCCAACCTGATCGAATGTGGGAATTTTGTGCCGAACACAAGGTCGAGGTGCTCGGCATCTCGCCGACACTGATCCGTGCTTTATCAAATTGTGGCGACGACCTGCCGAAAAAGCACGACCTTAGTGGGCTGCGGGCTTTTGCCTCGACCGGCGAGCCTTGGAATCCCGCGCCGTGGTGGTGGCTTTTTGAAAAGGTCGGTGACAGCAAACTGCCGATCATCAACTACTCCGGCGGCACCGAGATCGCGGGCGGGATTTTGATGGGAAACCCTTTGCTGCCGATAAAACCTTGTTCGTTCCCTGCTCCGTGTCCGGGGATGGATGTCGATATTCTTGACGAAGACGGTCAACCTGTTGACGCGGGCAAGGTCGGCGAGCTTGTCATAAAACAGCCTTGGATCGGCATGGCACGCGGATTTTGGCAGGAAAAAGAACGCTATCTCGATACGTATTGGCGGCGGTTCAAAGACATCTGGGTCCACGGCGATTTTGCAATGCGTGACAAAGACGGCCACTGGTTCATCCTCGGCCGCAGCGACGACACGCTAAAGGTCGCCGGCAAACGCGTCGGCCCCGCCGAGGTCGAATCGCTACTCGTAGCTCACCCTCAGGTAACCGAAGCCGCCGTGATCGGCGTGCCTGACGAAGTAAAAGGCACGGCGATGGTGGCCTTCGTGGTGACAGGTGACAGGTTACAAGTGACAGGAACAGAGGAGTCCTCAGATGCGTCACTGCAACAAGAGTTGAAGACTCTTGTTGCCAAAGACATGGGCAAACCACTCGCACCTTCGAAAATTTACTTTGTCTCCGCGCTTCCAAAAACCCGCAATGCAAAAGTCATGCGCCGCGTCATCCGCTCGGCTTATCTTGGCGAAGACCCCGGTGATCTGTCGGCCCTCGAAAACCCTAGTACCGTTGAAGAGATCAAAAATGTTGGGAATAGAACCTGAGCACTTGGTCCGGTCCGGACCAAGTGGACCAAAAGGTGTACCAAAGGTGGACCAAGAATGATGATAAAGCCCCTCGATGACCGTCAGATCAAGCGTGCTTGCTTAGAATTGTCTCGGGATCATGAAGAGATGGCGTTTGTTTACAACACTTACGGCCCACCGCCGTTGTGGGATCGCCCGGCGGGTTTTGGCACGCTGCTCAATATCATCCTCGAACAGCAGGTCTCGCTTGCATCGGCAAAGGCTTGTTTTGACAAATTAGCAGCCCGCATCGGTGATGTTACACCGACAAATTTGCTCGCGATCAACGACGCGGATCTCAAAACCATAGGTTTTAGTCGTCAGAAAACAGCTTATGCAAGGCATCTGTCTGAAGCTATCATCAATAAACACATCGATCTCGACAGTCTGCACAAATTTACCGACGCCGAGGTCAAAGCCAAGCTTACCAAGCTAAAAGGTGTGGGCGAATGGACCAGCGATGTATATCTGCTAATGGCGATGCTCCGGCCGGACGTAATGCCTCGCGGGGACATAGCACTGCACGCGGCGTATCAGAAATTGACCGCTGCGGACAAACGGCCCGGTTCAGATGAATTCGTCGCTATGGCGGTGAAATGGAAGCCGTTCCGTTCGGTTGCGGCGAGACTGCTGTGGCACTACTATCTGAGTGAAAAGGCATTGCGGAAGCCCGCACGTGGGTAAGGGCGTGATTCGCATGTTGGATGTTACACCTCTTGCTTGCTAACAGAACTCTGCGTTTATTTAAACGTCGTAGCAACTACTTTTTTCAGCAAACTATTCACGAACTTTGCAGCATCTGTTATCGTTAGGATACCTACTAGAAATTTTGTTGAGGTAAATAAATGAAGATCAGATCCATCGCCGCAGCCGTTGTCGCAGTTTTGCTTGTTAATACACTCGCATTTGCCACTGTTGACACCCGTAAAATTAAGGCCAAAAAGCGTCAATCAAGCCGACTGGTAACTTTACTGCCGGCGTCGGACGGCGTTGCCGTTTTTGATGCAAAGCGTTTTCTTGACGACGCTCTGCCCCGTATATTATCGGCAAATCAGCCGATGCTTGGCGAGATAATGGCGAAGATCAACGAGATGGAAAATCGTACCGGCATCGATCTGCGTAAATTCGATCAAGTTGCCGTCGGCGTTGCGTTCAAAAAAATCTCCGCCAAAAAAACTGATTACGAACCCCTCGTCATTGCGGGCGGCGACATCAATGCGGGAGCACTCGTCGCGGTTGCAAAGCTTGCGTCAAAAGGCACTTATCGCGAAGAAAAGATCGGCGAACGAACTGCTTATGTTTTTGCTCTAAAAGACGTTGCACAAAAACACACATCAAAATCATCTACGTCAAAAGTCAGCGGCATGATCGACGACGCTCTGAAGAGCCTTACAAAAGAGATCGCCATCACGTCGATCGACGCAAATACGCTGGCTATCGGCACCCTGCCGCGTGTCCGCGAAACGCTCGAAGGCAAGACACACGCTCCTGTTGAACTGACATCGCTGCTCTCGCAAAAAGAGACCGCTGTCATGAGCTTTGCAACCCGCATTCCTGGCGGTATGGAATCACTCATACCACTTGATAATGACGAACTGGGAAAAAATATCAATTCGATCCAGCTAATGGCGGGTTCGCTTGACGTAGCTGCGGCGGGTACAAATCTGCACGTAATGGCACGTACCGCAAAAGCCGATCAGGCACAGAGCCTCTCAGAAACGCTCGACGGCCTCAAAATGCTCGGCGGAGCGATACTCGGCGGCTCAAAACGCCCTGACCAACAGGTCTATGGCCGCTTGATAAAAAACCTCAAGATCGCTAACCGTGCGAACGAGGTAACGCTCGACTTGCTCGTGCCGCAGGCTGATATTGATTTCCTGGTCGCGAGTATCAAATAGAAGCAAAGAAGATTTCTCCACAGATTGACACAGATAAGGATCTAATTCTTTATCTGTGTTTATCCGTGTGCATCTGTGGCTAAATTTCTTATCTTCGTCGGCGGCGGTACGGCGAGGATGACCTTTGTCTCGCAAATTGATCCAGATCACGATTATATGTTCCATCGTCGCCCAGCAAGGGAAACAACTGCATATCGTGCGACAGATACGCGGCTCGTAGTTCGACAAGACGCGGGCCGGCTTTGACGACCCGAACTTTTGTCCCGCGAACCTCACTGATCCACGCCGCAAATTCCTCCGCACGGCCGACTGTCGCCGAGAGCAGCAGCATTCGGATTCGCGGCGGTGAGA
>JBEBGA010000100.1:0-9157 GCA_040081695.1 Pyrinomonadaceae bacterium | reverse complement strand
GTGGTAATATCTTTCGCGGCGTGTCTGAGTCGGCTGGTAATATGGATCGGGCGGCGGCTGATTATATCGGTATGCTGGCGACGATCATGAACGCCGTTGTGCTGCAGGACGCTCTCGAAAAGGCCGGTGTTTACACGCGAGCGATGTCCGCTCTCGACATTCCGCAGCTTGCCGAGCCGTTTATCCGCAGGCGTGCGATCCGCCATCTTGAGAAAAAGCGTGTGGTTATCTTTGCCGCCGGAACGGGAAACCCGTTCTTTACGACCGACTCGGCCGCGGCACTGCGTGCGGCTGAGATGAAGGTCGATGTCATCTTCAAAGCGACAAAGGTTGACGGTATTTACGATTCTGACCCGGTCAAAAACCCAGACGCCGTGCGGTTTGATACCATCACGTATCAGGAAGTTTTAGAAAAACAGCTAAAGGTAATGGACGCCTCGGCGATCTCGCTCTGCATGGACAACGACCTGCCGATCATGGTCTTTAACATGCGCCAGTCGGGCAACATCGTCAAAGCCGTCGGCGGCGACCTCTCGATAGGAACGCTTGTTTCGAATAAATAATGATCCTGCTCAATTGCCTCCAACTTTAGGTGGAGGTTCGAGGATCAAATTCTCGCTCGGCTTTAGCCGAACATTGGGCTAAAGCCCATTCAACTTTAACTACTTACCCCTCCGGCTAAAGCCGGAGGCAACTGAATAAAAGTTATGAGTGTTAGCGAAGTTATCAAAGAAACCGGTCCAAAAATGGACCACGTGGTCGAGGATTTCAAACGAAAGCTGTCCAACATCCGCACCGGACGTGCGACCGCCGGGCTGCTTGACGTTATTTCGGTCGATTATTACGGCACACCGACGCCGCTCAATCAGATGGCGTCCATCACCGTGCCGGAGGCTCAGACCATCATGGTCCAGCCGTGGGACGCGACCGCGATGCCCGCTATCGAAAAAGCGATCATGGCCGCAAACCTCGGTTTTAACCCGTCAAACGACGGCAAGATCATCCGCCTGACCGTTCCCGCTCTCAACGAAGAGCGTCGCCGTCAGTTTGCCAAACAGGTCCACGAGATCGCCGAAGAGCACCGCATCGCCATCCGCAACGTCCGCCAGCGTTCAAACGACACGCTCAAGAAAATGCTCAAGGACAAAGAGATCTCCGAAGACGACGAACGCGGCGGCCTCGACGACGTACAAAAACTAACCAACACCTACATCGCCAAGATCGACGAGCTCAGCAAAAACAAAGAACACGAAATAATGAGCGTCTGATCTTGTCAGAACCGCGAGCGATAGCGACCGGGTTCCTAGATAAAGTTCAATAAAGGCCGCGAGCGTAATGTTCGCGGCCTTTTCTTTGAATAAAATTGCGCTATTATTCTTTTATGAAATTCCTTTTTACTCTTACGATGATCGCCTTTGCTGCGATTTGCTCCAACGCCCAGGCCAAACCTACGACCGCCGCCGACTACGACGGAACGGAGCAATACGCGGTGAGAGCAACAAACGCTGCGTTTCCATTCATCTTCACGGTGGTTACGGACCATTATGAGAATGGAAAGATAGTTTCAACTGAAAGAGATGTGAATGAGCGGCAGGCCCAAGGGGTCGCTCGTGAGACAAAGACGCTTACCAAAGGCGGAAAGACCCTTCATAGCTATTCAATAATGGTCGGATTCGGAAATAACACCTTTTGCAGCAAGGACGGAGTCTCTTGGACAGGACCGCAGAAATTTATATGCCGAGGCCCCGAAGATTCGAACGAGATGCGGTTGTATCGGCCAAGAACACCTGAAACAGCCGAATACTCGGTCGCCGATGACAAAAAGGATGGTGAGCCTATAAAGGTCTACCGCAAACTTGCCATCTTCGCCCCATCGGAACCCAATGGTAAAAAAGACTATGTCGAAGAGATCTATCGCGTCGATTCTCGCGGCTTTTTTATATCCGTGACGACGACCGAAGGAATCCTCGATCCGCGAACAATAACATTGGTCCGAAAACAGACCTGGGACTTCAAGACCAAATTCAAACCTGTCGTTGCTCCGAAATGAAAGGTGCACCGCTCGAGACTTGCGGCTGTGGAGTTTCGACCAGATGCTTACCCGTCATCAGAGCAATACCGTCGAATGCACGTTTTAACGTAGGTTCGTCGGCGAGATATACGATGCGGAAATAGCCTTCGTCGGGGCGCGTGCCAAAGCCGGAGCCGTGTACGGCCAGCACGCCGCTTTGCTGGAGCAGGTCGATGACGAACTGTTCGTCGGTACGCCCGCCCAGATCCGCGACCTTTACCATCAGGTAAAACGCCGATTGCGGCACCGTGCTCGAAATGCCGTCTGTTTCCAAGACCATCCTGACCGCGAGATCTCGCCGCGACCTTATCTGTTCAATAAACGTTTCGATATCGCTGTTATCACTCGTCAGAGCCGGACGTACGGCGTATTGCGCGGGCGTCGGCGAGCAAAGCCTGCCGCTTGCGAGACGGTGAATGGCTTCGATCAGCCGCGTGATCTTTGCCGTGTTCGCAAACCGCATCCAGCCGATCCGCCAGCCCGACAGCATATGCGTTTTAGACAAACTCTCAAGCGTAATGACCGGAACGTCCATCCCCTTCGCCAAAACCGAAGCCGGCGTCGGCGCCGTCTCAAAACAAAGATCGCGATAGACCTCGTCAGAGATAACGACAAGGTTGTTTTCCTCGGCGATCTGTAAAAATTCGGTCGTTGTCGCGTCAGCAGTGATCGCACCGGTCGGATTGTTCGGGTTTATCAACACGACCGCCCGTGTTCGAGGGCCAACCAGCGACCTAACTTCTTCAATATCCGGCTGCCAGTTATTCGCGTCATTGAGCCGGTAATATCGCGGCACGGCACCGAGTTTATTAAGTATCGCGTCATAAAGCGGATAACCCGGAGCGGGCATCAGCACCTCGTCACCTTCATTCAGCAACGCCGTAAGCACAAGATCCGCAGCCTCCGACGCACCTGACGTCAGTACAACATCATCCGGCGTAGTGTTATCGCCGGTCGCGTTTGCATAGACGGAAACGGCTTCGCGGGCCTCAAACAATCCGGCAGACGACGCATATCCTGTAAACCCATCCCGCAAAGCCCGCACCACCGGTTCGATAACATATTCCGGCGGCTTAAAACCAAATGTCTGCGGGTCGCCGATATTGAGCGAAACGATGTCGCGTCCCTGCTTTCGCAGGATATCTGCGGCGGCAACGACATTTCTGATTGCGTAACGAAAGTTTGAGGTCCGGGTGGACGCTGAGATGTGCATAAATAAAGACCTAAAGCTCTCTATATCGTAACAATTTTGAGATATTGTGTGCATCGCCGACGGCGCTATTTTCATCTCTGCTGCGTGCATTATTTACGGCTTTCTATCGTTCCTGATTTGGAGTATATTTATTGAAATCCTTCGCCGTTTTGAAATCTCTATGAAGCCCATCACTCGTTTTGTCGTATCGTTCGCTTTGCTGTTCATATTCCTGTCGAATACCATCCCGTGCGGGCCGGGTTATATCACGCCGATGTTCGATACATCGTCGGCACCTGAGGCTCCCTATACTGATTACGCGTCGGGGCGTCTCGGGATAGTAAAACCTTCGTTTCACCGCTCGGTACTGATCGCCGCCTATAAATACATCGCCGGAAACGGCCTCAACGCCGCCGAGCAGCAAGCGATGATCGAAGTTTGGAAAGCCGAGATCGACAATAAAGATTTCGCAGACGATACGGTTGATGAGGCGGTCAAGGCTTGGGTCGCACGCCGCAAAGAGGTTGTCGGCAAGGAAGAAAAAACGCCCGATATATACGTCGAGCGCTCGTACGGCGGATACGATTTTTTTCCAAACTGTACTAAGAATGCGTTTGAAACTGCGGCTGAAACACTTTCGGACCGCACAACGGCACACGGCCCGAGCGATACAAACGTACAAAATTGGGTGCGGGCACAGGATCAAGTGTTTCAAAACTGCGCGAGCGGTAAACAGCAGCCCGATGACACGGCTCCCGGTGCCCCGGATTGGCTGCAAAAAGACCGTGCTTATCAAAAAGCCGCCGCTGAGTTTTATTCGCTCGATTACGAATCCGCCAAAAAACACTTTGCCGAGATCGCCCAAGACACCGAATCGCCGTGGGCCGAGACCGCCGATTACCTCGTCGCCCGCACACTGATCCGACAAGCGAGTCTTTCGAAATCAAAGGAAAAAACAGCTGAGTATTACGCCGCAGCCGAGTTACGACTCGAAGGTTTTGTATCACGCACCGGCAAATTTTCGCCTTCGTCGGAACGGATGTTGGGGCTCGTCAAGTTTCGAACGCGTCCAAAAGAGCGCGTCAGCGAGCTTGCCAAACAGATCAGCTTTTACGCCGGTAATGAAAATTTTCGCCAGAACATCATCGATTACACATGGCTGCTCGATAAATTTGAGAACGAATTATTGCTCGCGGAAGAAAAGCGAAAGCTTGAGGAACAGGTCAGCAAATTACCGCCGTGTACCTCGTCATTGAAAGAGAATTGTCGTTCCGGTAATACTGCAATCAATGGCGTTATACCAGCGGTCGACCCAGCAAACACCGAAAAAAAGAATAACGACGATCTTGAGATAAACATCTATTCGCCGACCGGCGATAAGTCATGGCAGATAATTGTCAAAGCCGACGCGACCGACGCTGACGCAGTCGCTGAGGCCGAACGCGTCATCGGCATCAAGATCACCGACGAGATGCGAAAACAGGTTCGCGAAATGCGGCAGAGTGCTTACGCCAACCGGTTCAAAGACAATCAGGGCCCGGCGTACGAGGGCGGATATTGGGGCGAGATCACATTTACGCCGACGCTGCTGCCCGACTTCTTAAAACAGGACGAGTTGACCGACTGGCTCTACACCTATCAGATGCAGGGTGCCGAGGCGTATCTCTATGCCTTGTCAAAATACAAGGCAACAAGTTCCGAGCTGTGGCTGATGACCGCGCTCTCAAAGGCCGAAAAAAGCTCGACCGAACTTCCCCGCCTGCTTCAAGCGGCAAACGAGACTGGGCATTCGTCCCCCGGCTATCCGACCATCGCGTATCACACGGCCCGCATCCTGCTTGAACAAAACAAACAGGCTGACGCACGCAAGATCATAAACGAAATGCTCGAAACCGGCGACCAGATCCCGATCTCCACCCGCAATTCATTTCTAGGCCTCAAGCTAAAAACCGTCGAGTCGATGGACGAGTATCTGACCTACAGCCTGCGAAAGCCTTTCGGCTTTGATTTTGACGGCGATGTCGGTTCGGTCGATGACATCATCGCCGAACAGAAAAAGTGGTTCGACCCCGAATATAACAAAGAGGGCCGCGAAGCCTACGAAAAAGAGGTCGAGGACCGTTATAAAAACGAACGTCTATGGCAAAGCCGGACGATGTTCGATTCGGACACCATCGAATCGTTTAACCAGCTATTCCCGACCGCGATGCTGATCGAGGTAGAAAAGTCACCGGCATTGCCCGAGTATTTGCGCGAGCGTTTTGTGATGTCGATCTGGGTGCGGGCCTATCTGCTCAAAGACGCGGCGACGCTCGAAAAAATGACGCCGGAGTTGATAAAGTACAACCCCGATTTTGAAGCTCCGCTGGCAAAGGCCGCGGCCGCCAAAACCGAAGCCGCGCGCGAGGCCGCCCTGCTCTATTTTGTATTAAAAAATCCTGTGCTAACGCCTTATCTCGAAGACGGCATCGGTCGTGAAGATAACGAGCAAGGGCAATGGGACGCAAACGACTGGTGGTGTGCCCCGTACGACACGACATACGACGACGCCACGAACGCCGAGGTGCCAAAACCGCTGCCAAAACGCCCGCCGTTCCTAACCGCCGCTCAGACTCAAACGGCTCAGGCCGAACGAAAACGTCTGCGTGAAATGGGGGACGCTCCAAAATATCTCGCAGCGCGCGTAATGGAGTGGGCAAAGAAAACCCCGACCGACAAACGCGTCCCAGAGGCTCTGTTTATCGTGATCGGGGCAAATGGTTGGACAAAATACGGCTGCGGTAATGACGAAGAGATCCGCGAAGAGTACGCCAAATATCTAAAAACCCGCTACCCGAGCAGCCCTTGGACCGCCAAGCTTATAGAAGAAGAAAAGGGGCAATAGTTATTTCTTTTTCTGCTCTTCGGCTTTGTATTTTTCGAGCTCGGCTTTGAATTGGCGGCAGGTCTTGGCAAGATCTGCCGTTCCGTTTTTGTTCTTGTTTTCCTCGACGCTCTTTCGGATCGATTCTTTGATCTTATTCAAAAAGGTCGCTTTTACGGCCTTTGTAACAAAGTTGTCGTCAGGGTTATTAGCCTCGGCGGCGAGCATATTCATGACCTCGTCGCACTCCGGCACGCCGGTCGTCTCTTCGCCAACAACCGTGTCGACACCTTTGTCTGTCAACGTTTTGTTTGACGCCGTATTGGTCTTTGTCTTATCCGAAAACGGGTTGATCGAACCGCAACCCAGAACCACGAGGGTTAACAATATCAATGCGGATGAAGCGATGAATAGATTTTTCATATCTGACAGGATACGCGATTTTAGGCGAAGCTGTTCAATCTTTTTGCAGCTTTGCAAATTTTTCGATCAGCTTTTTCTGTCCAAAACCCGGAAAACTAACGGTCAGCTTTGCGTTATCACCCGAGCCTTCGCGACGCAACACAAGCCCGCGGCCGTATTTTTCGTGCCTGACGTGTGTGCCTGGAACGAGGCCGTTGATAGCTGGCGATTGCCGAACGGGAGTAGCAGACGGTTTAGTGCCCGCTGCTTTTAGCCGGTCGAGGGCAGAACCGCCCGCGTGAGCGGGTGGCACGGTTCCGGCCTTTGGTTCAACGTTCGCTCCACCTGCTGACGCAGGCGGTTCTGCCCTATTTGGCAAACTGTCCTTTTTCTTAAAAAACTCCGCGATCGCCTCGCTGCTGTTGTATGTCTTACCGGTGTAAGGAGTGCGGGGCTTTACCGGTTCGCGTTCGCCGCGTAAGGCGCTGACGGCGGCCTTGCTTGCCATCGCGGGCGTGCTGCGGGCATAAGAGAGCCACGATGCTCCGTGCGACAGGTCTTCTATCAGTTCGAGCGGCATTTCGTTTAGAAACTGTGACGGCTCGGAAGCGATCTCTTCGCCATAGACGCGTCGGCGCATTGAATGCGTGACGTACAGCATCTTTTCCGCACGGGTGATGGCAACATAGGCAAGCCGCCGTTCTTCTTCGAGTTCTTTCGTGTCATTGATCGACCGTGAGTGCGGAAAAATTCCATCCTCCAAGCCCACAAGAAACACGACCGGAAATTCCAGTCCCTTTGCCATATGAACGGTCATAAGCGTAACCGGAGCCGTGCCGTCAAACTTGTCAGTGTCTGAGATCAACGCGGCGTGGTCAATAAAATCCCGCAGCCCATTTTCCTCTTGCCGATCGTAATCGACTGCAGCGTTGACCAGTTCCTCAAGGTTTTCGAGACGGGCAACAGACTCGTCGCTATTCTCTATTCTCAGGACATTCGCATAACCGGTATCCTCAATCGCAGCAATAATTACCTCGGAAACCGGATTGTCAGAATCCGAAGAGGCATTGACCTTTGCTATAAGATTTTCGATCACTTTTCGAAACGCCCGCAAGGCTTCTTTCGCACGCGGCGTCAGGCTCACAGGTTGTCCGTATGCCGGATCAGTGATCTCGGCGATCGTCATCCATATCGACGAGCCAGTGGATTTTGCGATTCGCTGCACCTCGTCGAGACTGGTTTTCCCCAAACCCCGAGTCGGCGTGTTTATTACCCTGAGCAGGGCGATGTCGTCAAACGGATTCATCGCCAGTTTGAGATAAGCGATGACATCTTTGACCTCGGCTCGCTCATAAAACGAAAAGCCGCCGACAATGTTGTATTCGATCCGCATCCGGCGCAGGGCTTCTTCGAACAGACGCGACTGGGCGTTGGTGCGGTACAGCACGGCGATACGGTCGCTAAGACTGCGGCGTTGATGCTCCTCGATCTTTGACGCGACAAATCGTGCCTCGCCGTCAGCGTCAAAGGCCTGGTAGTAAAAGATCCGTTCACCGCCCGGATTTGATGTCCACAGCTTCTTTTTCTTTTGATGAATGTTGTTCTCAATGATTGCGTGTGCAACATCGAGTATCGTCTGCGTCGAGCGGTAATTTTGTTCGAGCAAGATGACCTTGGCGTCCTTAAAATGCTCTTCAAACCCTAAAATGTTGCGGATGTCGGCCTGTCGAAACCCATAAATACTCTGTGCGTCATCACCGACAACACAAATATTCTGCTGCTTTTCGGTTAGGAAGCTGATGAGAGCAAATTGAAGGGCGTTGGTGTCCTGATATTCGTCAACGAGGATGTATTTGTAGCGTTCGTTGTATTTGTCGCGAGTCTCAGGTGAGCGTCGTAAAAGCTGTACAGTCTTTATCAGGAGGTCGTCGAAATCCAGAGCATTCGCCGTGTGCAGACGCTCGTCGTACATCTTAAAGACCTTTGCGACCGCCGCTTTTTTCGGGTCACCCTGTTCGGCACGGGCGGCAAACATTTCGAAATCCTCACCGCGATTTTTGGCCGAGCTGATCGCGTTTCGCACATATCGCGGAGCTAGCTGCTTTTCATCCAGCCCGAGGTCTTTGATACAAGCCTTAACGACCTTTTGTGAGTCGTCGGTGTCGTAGATCGTGAACGATTTTTTATAACCCTCGTCGAGCTTGTCAATGTCCTGACGCAAAATGCGGACGCACAGACTGTGAAAGGTCGAAATCAGCGGCGCGGACTGCATCCGCTGGCCCTTCATCAACTCTTCAACACGCGAACGCATCTCACCCGCCGCCTTATTTGTAAAGGTCACGGCTAAGATGTTGTGCGGTGCAACTTGTTTCTCTGCAATAAGATACGCAATACGCACAGTAATAACGCGCGTCTTACCAGAACCGGCACCGGCAAGTATGAGCAACGGTCCGTCAGTCGTCTTAACGGCCTCGACCTGTTGTGGGTTTAGTGAATCTAAAAGGGTCATTTTTCGTTTGGAGTTCGACCTTCACACGGCGTTCCATCTTGCGTTTGGCCGCCTAAAGGCGGTACTCCGAGCGCGTCTTTCTGCGATTTCCGTTCTGCCTTTTCCCGCATTTCTTTACGA
>JBEBGA010000423.1:0-2375 GCA_040081695.1 Pyrinomonadaceae bacterium | reverse complement strand
ATAGTCCGGAGGAGAAAAAGGCGATTGCCGATGCTGTCAAAATGCATCAGGGTATGTTTGGTGATATCCCGGAGAATTTCTTCGAGTCCGCAACTTTGATCCAGAGGCCCGGCGGCAGGGAATTTTGCCTAACTGACCGCGATTCAAAATTCTATTTCTACTCGACCGAAACGGGTGAATTACTTAGAAAGGTTCTGATCCAAAAGCCAAAGCACAAGTTTGCGCCGATGATCACAGCTCTGAGCGATGACAACAAGATCGTCATGACCCAGAGCACCGATCTAAATAAGACCTATGTCCACAATATGGAAACGGGCAAACTTATTTTCGAAGTCGATGCCCAGTTTTTGAGTTCATCAGGCCTGACGCCGGACGGAGCAACGCTTTTACATTTGCATGACAAAAACATTCTGAGTCGTTACTCGACCAAAACCGGCAAGAAGTCGGCACCCGATATCGTCATCAAGGCGGAATCTGCCGGAAACATTGTAGTTTCGCCGGCCGGTGGGAAAATTGCCTTCAACATATATGGCAAAGGCGATTCGAATGGGCAGGCGATACTTGATCTGGCCACAAATCAGGTCACAGAATGTGATCCGACACTAAAGAATTTCTCAACCCTTGCATTCACGCCCGACGGCAAATTTCTCGCCGTCCACGAGCCGAAATATATTCACTTTATCGAAACGGCAACCGGTAAACACAGCTTCAGCTATATCTCCAGCTTTCCCGATATTTGGGATCGGGTTTTGAACCCAAGCTTTAGTCCGGATTCGACAAAAATGAGCTTTCATCTATACGGGCTTGATATCAAGATGCCCTACTATATCTACTGCGACCTGTCCCAACCCCGTGTGAAATTTGTTACGAAACTGGGCCCGTCTTAATCTTCGGGTTGAAACAACTAGACTAACTCGACCAGAATAGCGGGTCGGTGATTTATGAGAGAAAGGAGTTTAAGCGTTGCTCCAGATGGTTTTCCGATACCTTGCTCCCACGATTGAATCGTTTTTACAGAGACGTTCAGATGCCGTGCAAAGACTGCTTGAGAGAAATGCAATTTCTCACGCAACTTCACAATATCCCGGCTGTCCAGAGCACTTGGGGGCTGCGGCAGCACAGTAGTCCGAAGGTCGCTCCGTTTGCCTTTCGCGTGATCCAGAGCCTGGTTTGCCGATTCCATCAGCCTGTCAAATTTATTCGCTTCCATGTCTCTAATTACCTCTCTTCTCCATAGGCTCGTTTGATCTCCCGGACAAGGTCGCCGAGTGCGGCGGCCTGTTTCGGTGTGAGATCGCTCTTGTCTTTCTTGCTGTATATCGCGAGCAAATAAAATCTACCGCAACGCTCAAGAAAAACATAAATGAAGCGAAACCCTCCGCTTTTGCCGCTACCGCGTTGAGGATCACCAATGCGGCCTTTTCTTGCTCCACTTGTCCCCTTGATCAAATCTCCAAGTAATGGGTTTGCAAGTAGGGCATTTTGAATCGCGAACAGCGTCTGATCTCCGGCGACATCCAAGAGATCTTCGGTGAAGATCAGCGTCTCGGTAAATGCGAATAGCCTCTGCTCACCCATGTAAGATATATACTATACAATAGGATATATGTCAATTGGCTTGTTGAGCCGTAAGCGAGGGGGCCGCAGGAAATATGTGAATCCGGACTAATGGTGCCACGAACAGCATAGAGAAAAGCTCCTGATTCCTCTATAGCTCTTCATTTCCGTACACTCGACGGAAACAGAGAACCCTCGCGAGAAAAACTCACTACGCGTCTTTTTGAGTAAGAAGAGGAACCAAATTTCGCTCTCCGACTGACCGGGACTCCAACCCTCATCACGCAGTTTAGCTTTGAAGAAAGCATCTACATCGAGGCAGCCTTGATCGGTCGAGTAAATAGCGGTGACAACACCGCTGTCCGACTTCGAAAGAACCCTAGTTTGCAGCCGACTACTGCCCTGCGGTAGATCGAGCGAGGCACAAATCTCCTTGGAGCGGATTGTGTTTTGTTCGAGGGGGTCCTTCCCGCTCACAAATCTTTCCCCATTGATCGGCTGATTCTGGGCTAAGACAAAAACGAGAACGGCAGTCACAAACAGAAGCCGAAAACGAAGATCAGATAATAATTGCGTTCAAGAAACGATTTATGACTCGATCCTGTAATTCGGGGCCTCCTTCGTAATGATTACGTCATGAACATGAGATTCGCGCAATCCTGCGGACGTGATCCTGACAAATCTAGCATTTGTTTGGAGTTCTCCGATATCGCGGCAGCCGGTGTAGCCCATGCCGGAGCGGAGGCCGCCTACTAGTTGGGTGACCATTTCGGCGACGGTGCCTTTGTAGGCGACGCGGCCTTCGATGCCTTCGGGGA
>JBEBGA010000099.1:0-9197 GCA_040081695.1 Pyrinomonadaceae bacterium | reverse complement strand
GAGTAAGCGGGCTGGGTTACGTTTTGCTAAACATCGGCCTTTATTTTCTATATCGTAATTTCGGGGCATCATATTATTCGCTGTATGCCGTTCTTTCGATCGTAACCACGTCGATCTTACTTGCAACCTTGGTTTTTCACGAAAAGATGAACCTCTATTACTGGTTATCACTCGGCTTTGCGGGCCTAACCATACTTTCTTTCCTAAAAGGACAGATGAACAAAATATGAATCCTCCTGAGGTATTGGCCGTCAGCCGCAGCTCAAAGCACTGTATTTCAAAGACTGTATGCGACAGCATACGAGCCATCGCGGGGCTCGGTATCGAAAACGACGCTCATGCTGGTAAGCTGGACCAGCATCGCAGACGTTTCTTTCTCGATCGAAACCGGCCAAACCTGCGTCAAGTTCACCTAATTCAATGCGAGCTATTTGGCGAAGCGGATTGATGAACGCGGTACTGGACAAGGACAAAGATGGAGAGATCATACGAAAGGCTGGCGTAATGGCGGTGGCGGTAATAAGCGGCGAAATAAGATCGGGCGATCGAATCAAGATCGAATTACCGTCGGAACCGTATAAGAAACTGATGCCGGTCTGATGAAGATGCAACTGCACGTTGACACGCTCGAAAATGTCAGCAGGGCCGAACTGGCTGCCGTGCTGAACGCCGCGTTTGCAAATTATTTTGTAGAGATCAAACTCGACGAAGGCCAACTGGATGACAAGATCGCTCTCGAGCGCATTGATCTATCAATGTCGGCCGGGGCATTTGCCGAGGGCAGGCTGGTCGGGTTCGCTCTTATCGGCATCGAGGGTGAAACGTCATACAACGGCGGCACCGGCGTTTTGCCCGAGTTTAGAGGAAACGCCCTGACCGCACGCATGTATGGGCTCATAATTCCAAAGCTCAGGATCGCATCGATCAGGTCGCATACGCTAGAGGTCATCATCGAAAATACCGCGGCTATCGGAGCCTACCAGAGCATCGGTTTTTCGCGGTTACGCACATTGGCATGTTTTTCGGGTAAGGCAGAGATCGCCCGGGGCAACGACTCGGTCGAGCTGCGACAGCTGGATGACATTGAGGACGACATAGCTGTCGCGTTTTGTAATGCATTGCCAAGCTGGCAGAACTCGTTGGCCGCCGTCAGAAAACTGCCGAACAGCCACGATCTGATCGGCGCGTTTCTGGGTCGCGAATTGGCCGGCTACCTGATCTACTCGGGCCGGCGGGTAAAACAGTTTGCCGTCGCCCCGCAACATCGGCACCGTGGCATCGGGACCGCTTTGTTTTCGCAGTTTGCGGGCGACGAGATCGCGATCACCAACATTGACCGGAGCGATAGCGTGACGATCTCGTTTCTGGAAAAACTCGGCCTCAAAGCCTATCTGGAACAGTACGAGATGATGCTCGGTTGCGGCGAGGTGTTTCCTTAGGAAAAACGTATGATAATGACGAACTTGTTAGGTTGGCGACAGTTATCGCGAGACTAGAGGGGACGTATGATGAGGGCGAAAGGAATTACATTTGTTGTATCAGGACTACTAGTGTTTTTCGCCTCGATCGGTAGCTCTACGCTACGCGGGGCCAGTTTTGAACAAGACCCGCGAAAGGTACGTTTCGTAGTGTCCGACATCGAGAACTTTTGGCGTACATACGACTTGGCGAGCAAGGAACCCGATCGCGACAAGCGCATTGCAATCTATCAAAGTCAATATCTTGATAAGGGGAGCCAAGGATTAAAGGAGTTTGCGGCTCTCCGAATCGGAAAGGCTCGGGATCTGGCAGCGAAGATCGAGTCGATGCCAAAGTATTATGCGTCGATCCGGCAATGTAGTCTGCGAGTTTCTACGATGCTACCGAAGATCAGAGCGAGCTTTCTCGAGTTGAAGAGGATCTACCCGGACGCTGAATTTCCGGACGTATATTTTGTTATCGGCCGTCTGAGCTCCGGCGGAACGACGTGGAGATCTGGCTTGCTGATCGGAACCGAGATGTCGTGTTTGACCAACGAGGCAGCACCAGAGGAGTTTTCTGACTGGCATAAGGAAGTGCTGAAACCTCTGGAAAAACTGCCGGCAATAGTCGCACACGAACTGGTTCATATTCAACAAAAGATCTCGCCAAAAGGTGACCTGTTATCTCAGTCGTTGAATGAGGGCGGAGCGGACCTTGTAGGAGGGATGATCTCAGGTATGAGCATAAACGAAAACCTCTACAGGTACGGCATCGAGAACGAGGCGAAGCTATGGCTTGAATTCGCTGCTGATATGGACACGAGCACTTTTGATAGTTGGCTATACAACGGCGGGAAAATAAAGGGACGGCCTGCCGACCTTGGCTATTTCGTTGGATATAAGATCTGCGAGGCGTATTATCGAAATTCGACCGACAAACGGCGGGCTATCGCGGATATTTTGAACATTAGCGAACCAAAGAAATTTTTGAAAGAGAGCAAATATCTCGTAGGGGGCAAACCGAATGCTTGACATCAGGCCGATCTGCGAGAATTGTGCGCGGTTGCCGCCATACGACAGCACCGAGGCGATGATCTGCACTTTCGAATGTACATATTGCAGCGAATGCGTCGAAAACACGCTCCTTAACGTCTGCCCTGTAGTCGCGGGGAGGAACAAATCCGTGCCTCTCGCGTAGCCTTTCGCAAGTTCTATTCCGCTGACTGTTAGCGCTTATTTGCTGGGAATCGGAGTGAAAAGGTGAAATTTGGAACGCTGGAGCATCAGTTGGTTTCTTCTCGCACCGTGGTTGGTGCGTCTGTTCACCAAAACGGCTCTAACTTAACGTGCAGAAAGTTGGTTGCAAAATGGAGGCGCTTTTTCTGACGGGTTGTGAGTCGTAAATGTGGCAATCAAGAGGTTTAGCAACCCGCCCTCTCGTGGCCATTTGGAAAGCACGAAAAATGGAACTTTCGAAATTCTTCGAAAGCCCCATGTTCATGGTCGGGACGGCGAGATTTGAACTCACGACCTCTCGCACCCCAACCAACCTGAGAGTGGATCATAAGTTCTCAGGATCGCTCAATACGCAGTAGAAATGGTGTTTTTGCGTGCAAATAAGAACCTATGAATGGGTACGTATACGCAAAAGTGCAACCATCTTGCAACCAACTTACTAGATCGTACCCTTTTGAAATTGTCGACAGAATAGCAGTGCGAGAGGAACAAAATAACACAATTCTGGTCAAGATAACCGCTAATTTTGCCACTTTGGTGCTTTGTGACATTTTATTGAAACAAATGTCACAAAACACCAGACAATCTTGGTTGTTTCGGCTCGCTAACAAACCGTCGTATGGACCGCCGCGGTTCTTGAGAGGGGGCTTCATTATAAGTTCTCTACGACCATCTGCTACAGCCGTCTGAGGCGGCCCGATTGACACGCGATCTTGGCTATGTTATTTTTTTCGGAAATCGATTTGTTAATTTGTTGCGCGATATTTTTAAGTTGACCCTTAAGGTGTCCGCCGTGCTAAATTTGGCCAGATTTGGGTTCCGGGTTTAGATGTCGAGTTCGTCCCACAAATCAAGTTTTGTTAACGTTTCTTACCTCCCGCCAGGTTGTGACTCGGCTAGAGGTGTGTTGTGTGTACATTACACCGTAAGCATCTTTCTCCGTGGCAAGGAGAGTTTGAACATCGAAGACCGCTTATCTTAGGAGTAAAGATAAGCGGTCTTTTTGTACATGGGGTTGATATTTGATCAGCTTAGAATCTTGGCGTGGTTGGTAAACCGCGATGCCAAAACAATAGCGATTGTGTTTTCTTCGAAACGAATAGATCGCTCAGAAACGATGATTTCAGATGTCTGATGGTTAAAAGTCCGCGATTGTCTTTCACTGGTTATGAGGAAATTTATGCCCGATACGAAGCAGAAGGAGTTGAGCAACAGTACAACTTGCCCGAATACGATTTTTCGCGATGACCGCACGGTATCAACGGCCAATAAGCCATGCCGACAGCATCGTTTATTCAGCTTTAAGACCACATTGTTGATGTTGGGCAAACGTGAGTTGTTTGGGACCCTGCGTTTCTCGACAGCTTATCTACTTATTCTATTGTTCGTCCTTCAATCTAATATCGTAGTCGCAGCCTCCTCCGATAGAGGGCTTCGCTCCAACTTCCAACTCTCCGCCATAAGCTTTTTAGAGAAGAATGATCCGACAGCCGATCCAGAGCCCGACTTCGTCAATCGAGCCACTTCCTGGCTTTTTAGAAAAGCTTCCCTTTCCGTTTCGGAAACCTCGCTTGCCGAGTCGATTACCGCATTCGGTTCGAAGAGACTTCACCGGACGAACGGAGCTCCAAACAATTACGTCGAAACGTTCTCGATGCCGCCGAACTGCGCAAACGGCACGTACACGTTGAAGATCCTCAACGGCGAAAGCAATGGGACTAACCGGATTTCGAGCGCGGTCATCAAATTAAATGGCACCGAGGTTTTTCTTCAGAGCGAATTTAACCAGAATGTCTATACGCTAGAAAAATCAGTTACATTATTGGCCCAGAATACTCTGGAGATCAGACTTGCTAGTACGCCGGGGTCTTACTTAAGTATCAAAGTGAGCGGCGAAAATTGCGGATCCTCGGATAATGTTCCGCCGCAAATAGTCATATCTTCACCGTTAGATAATACCGCGACAACCAACGCGACAATTGGTTTGAGTGGAACTGCCGCGGATTTCGGAGCGAACGCCAGCGGCGTCGCACAAGTTTTGGTGAACGACGTTGCCGTTTCATACAATGCGACTGCGAAAACCTGGTCACTGACAGGGGCCTCATTGGCGGTCGGCATGAATATTTTCACAGCCAAAGCAATCGACGTCGCCGGAAACGAATCGACCAGTCAGGTAACGGTAATCCGCGACTTAACAAATCCAGCCATTTCCGTCGTCTCGCCGTCGAACAACGCAATTACGCTCGCAGAAACAATAGCTGTCAGCGGAAACGCGTTCGACACGGGAGCTGACGCATCGGGAATTGCATCCGTAAAGGTGAATGGCATTGAGGCGGTTTTCGATTCGCTGAACGGCAATTGGAGTCTATCTTCTGCGTCATTGAATGTAGGCGACAATACCTTCACCGCTGTTGCTTGCGACCGCGCCGGTAATCAGGCAAATTCGCAAATCGTTGTGAGGCGAGTTGTGAATCAACCGCCCACGGCTAATGCGGGTAGCGACCTCACGATTGAACTTCCAAATACGGCCAGTTTAGCGGGGAACACGAGCGATGACGGCTATCCTATAGGGAGTTCAGTTTCGGTGGCCTGGAATAAAGTAAGCGGCAATGGAGCCGTCGTTTTTGCGAATCCCAACTCCCTACAAACTTCCGCTAGTTTTAGCTCCAGCGGGATCTACGTTGTTCGCCTAACTGCTAGCGACGGTTCACTATCGGCGAGCGACGACTTGACCATAACTGTACATCCTGAAAATCAAGCTCCGACCGTCAATGCCGGTGCAGACCGGACAATTCAATTGCCAAATAACGTTGCTCTGTTGGGGACGGTAGCCGATGACGGTTATCCGGTGAGCAGTGCTTTGTCAGCTCAATGGAGTAAATTCAGCGGCCTGGGCAATGTAACGTTTTCAACACCGACCAATCAACAGACGGAAGCAAGTTTCAGTCAAGCGGGCAATTATATTTTGCGCTTGTCGGTAACCGACGGGCAATATACCGTTTTTGATGATCTGTCGGTCGTAGTTTCAGCGGCCAATCAAGCACCAGTCGCCGATTTTTCTGTTCCATCCGCTGGCGGACCGATGGGAATGAATGTAGTTTCATTTTCGAGCGCCTCTCCCGACAACTCCCCCTCAAAGTTGCTTGATGAATCAACGTTTTCTACGTGGATAACAGCGAATACCCAACCCAATCAATTCGCCACGTTTGAATTGACGGGTGGCGAACAGCTAATTCAGAGTTTTAGATTTCAACAGGCAAATTTCCCAACTTCATACATGGTCAAGGATTTTATTGTCCAAGTATCGACCACGGCAAGTGATGACGCCTCGTTCTCGACCGTATTAGCCGGAACTTTTCAAGCCAACACTCAACTCCAAGAAGTCTACCTTCCGACTGGTGCTGTTCACGCCAGGTTTGTGAAACTTATCGCGGTAAACACTCATGGGAGCCCTTCTCCGATAGCCGTCTCTACGTTTCAGGTGATTGGGGCCGGAATGGCAGACAGTATAGTCTCGCTGCCCGGAACGCTGAACGCCGCTAAGCGCACTTCACCCTCCTTCCTAACAAATGGAGCCGCAATTTCCAGATTCAGTAGTTTTCAAGTAAGTGGCCCCGGTGGCCATCCGGTTGGATTGATTACCGACAGTGGAACCTGGCTAACTACTTCCAAGGTGAACGAGTTTGTTGTCATCAAATTGGGAGGCGATGGGTCTCATTCGCTCAAGGGAATTCGATTGGGCGGCAACTACAACGCTGGTATCAATTATTGGGTAAAGGATTTTGAGATTTGGATTTCGAACACTGTAGACGACGATGCAGCGTATACCAAGGTACTTGATGGAGTTAAGACGACCTCTGAAACTCAGGATTATATTTTCCCCGGCGGTCCGGTGCCGGCACGGTATATTAAATACGTACCAAAATCCAACCGCGACGGTAGTACCTCCTATATCGCAAATATGGCGATTGAGGCGATCGCCCTAGATGGAGCCGGAATCCATAGTTTCTCAAGTGATTACGAGAATTCCCGTGTTGAAGAGGCATTTGATAATAATCCACAGTCAGGCTGGTACTGCGCTCCCGGCGCGCTCACAAATCAGTGGGTAAAGGTCAGACTTGACGGAACAGGGTCCCAGAGAATATACGGCGTAAGGATCGGAGGCAGTAATTCATCGTTCGGGAATTTCGGGCCTCGTGATTATCAAATTCGAATATCAAATACAACCGCCGACGATGCCGCCTTTACGACTATTGATACCGGAACGCTTTCAACTTCGCCCGCGATGCAGGAAATTCGATTTGCGCAGCCCGCTGACGCGAAATATGTCCAATTTTATTGGGTGAATGGGCATTCGGCCTCTTCTTGGCTATCCGTGTATGAGTTAGAAGTTTTGTCTCTTGCGAAAGATGGGGCAACATTGACCGGAATTTCGAGTCAGGGAGATATGACGGTGCCCGCCGCCCGCGTTTTGGATTTAGACCAGGGTACGAGTTACAGCCAGTGGTATAGTGTCAGTGGTCAGAACACAAATCAGAACCTAACCCTAAGACTTTACATCAAGTCCCATACTTACGGACTTGACTTGATTTCACAAAGAATTGTAGGCGGGGCCGTTTCGTTTTATTGTTACGACGGACACGGCTCAGTAAGAAATCTGACCAATGGCGTTGGAACCGTAACTGACTCGTACAATTTTGACGCATTTGGAAATCTAATCTATCAAGCAGGAACAACAAATAATAGCTACCTCTTTGCCGGAGAACAGTTCGACGCGGATCTCCGACTCTACTACAACCGAGCAAGATACTTGGATGTTCAAACGGGACGGTTTATTTCCCACGACACCTATGAAGGAAATCAATTCGAACCTATTTCACTTCATAAGTATCTTTATGCGAACGCCGATCCGGTAAATAAGCTCGATCCAACAGGCAAGTTTAGCGTGTCCGAATTAGTCGAAACGGTAAAGACATACATGGTGTTGGCCGCGATTCATTTTCCACGACTAACAAAAGCCATTGTTTTCACAGCCGAAGCACTAACACCGATCGAACTTACTGCCTCTCTTCCCAGTTTTGGTCTTTCAAGTGGTTTAGGGGCATTGGCTATGTATGGGGCGGCCAAAGAGCTGCCGCTGATGAGGCGTACGTTTCTGGAGAGGGGAATGTACGCGGGGCTAGGACTTCAATTTGAGGAGTGGGTCGGCCAATTATTGAAGATTCCTGCGGATTATTCGCAGATAATTGTAAAAGATGGAAAAGCGATTGGTAGTAGAGTTTTGGGAAGCGCCGTCGTCGATTACATATATCGTGGTTCAATTCTTGAAGTGAAGGGGACCGGTGCAGCTGCTATGGTGAAGGAAGCTCAGACAAAGGAATTAGCGAAGTTTGCGGAAAGACAGACGCTAGGTCTCACCTACGTCTTCCTGAATAGACCTTCGCAAGCCCAAATGGAGACAATACGAACTTGGGTCAGAGAAGTTGCCCCAAGCGTCGAACCCGTGTTTCAGTATGTTTTCCCATAGCAAAAAGAGGACATTGAAAAATGGTTGATAATTGGGCTGAGGAATTGGAAATAAATGGATTTGTGAGTAGCAACGGAAACGGACTGTACTCCACGGTAGACGCGCATGTAATTGCCCGCTTGTGGGAAGTCACGTCAAGTCGATCGCCGGACACGCTTGCTATCAAAATGGGGATTTGGGTAGTTGATCCGTTTCTGGATTGGGCTGAACAGGAAGTCAGCCTTGCAGCTACCGGATTTTTGACGGAATCGGGAGGCGATATCTCCGAAAATGCTTTCGGAAAATGGTGGGGCTTTGAAAACGAAAAAATCGTATTAGATACCTTAATAAACAAGGGTATCCCATGGCTGTTAGAGTTCTCACAGATCGACAATCTGATTGAGCACTTCGAAAAAGGCCTATCACAAGGTGTGCCAAACGCTCCTTCGAGTGTGAGCTGGACCTCAAAGATAGCCGAACGATTGATCTTCCGTTCGAATCCGGGTTGGAAAAGTGTTAGGCGTCCCGTGATTTACAACTACTATTTGAGTCTGCTGTATCACCACAAGGATAATCTGGATGAGTCGCGGAACTTTGCATCGGTTTGGCTCGATTACGTTATGGGCCGTGCGGCTTATGGAGGGGAACCTGAAAGAACCTATAGACATTTGGAAGCCACAGACCGAGCCGGAGAAGCTTCTAACATTTGGAAGATTGTAAAGCCGAAAAACAAATAATTCGTCGTTTTATTCGTGGCCGCATGAGCTGTCCCTTACTCACATGTCTATCGCTTCTCCTAAGTGTCAGTTCTTTATTACAGGCCACCACCTTCGGATACGACGCGAACGGCAATCGAAACGCTCAGACGGTCAAACGCACAAACGCGTTAGGGCAGCTTGAAACAATTACAACCAGGTTCGAGTTCGATAATCTGAACCGTCTGACGAAAACTACCCTCGCCGACGGTACATTCACGCGAACCGAATACAACGCCC
>JBEBGA010000422.1:0-2382 GCA_040081695.1 Pyrinomonadaceae bacterium | reverse complement strand
GACCTCGGCATACGCAGCCGATGACCGTATCGGCCCTGCCTCAGTCGGCTGCTGGGCATTAGCCGCGACTGGGAGCAACAGGAAGATAAGCGGAAGGAGCGCCCAGACAGATCGATGCATAGTTAATGCTCCCATAAAGCTAGCCGGAAACGGCGGCCTCTCTCTGCATGACCTCGATCGGAACCGGAGCCTCGCACGTCGTAAATTCAAGATCGGCATCAGCCTCGACAAAGCCGTCACCAAACGTCTCACGACGCTCAAGCGTCTCGAAATACGTCGTGATATTGTCCAGAATCTCGTTGGCCGAGTGCGAATGATACAACGTCTGTCGAAACTGTGCACCCCCGACGAGGCCCTTGGTAAATTGCCCGGCGAGCTGCTTCATCTTACCAAGCGAGACGATCTCGGGCATTTCTTCGCGGCACATCGAGAAGAATTCGAGCAGCACATCTTTTTTCTCGGCAAGGTCGGGTTGATACGGCTTTCGCCCAGCGAGAACATCGGCAAACTGCCGGAAGATCCACGGATTTTGCATCGCCCCGCGTCCGATCAAGATACCATTAACTCCTGTCTCACGCCATTTCGTCATGCCGTACTCGATCGACGTGATATCGCCGTTGCCCGAAACAGGTATGCTCACGGCCTCTTTGACCTGACGGATCAGATCCCAATTTGCGAGGCCTTTGTAGCCCTGCTCACGTGTACGGCCGTGCACCTGAATATGCTCGACACCACACTGCTCGGCCATTTTGGCAATATCAACGACATTGATCGACGCCTCGCTATAACCAGTTCGTAATTTCAACGTAAGCGGGATCGTGATCGTCTTTTTGATCTCTTTGAGGATCGTTTCTAACAGTTCGGGTGTTCGCAACAACCCACTGCCGCCGCCGTTCTTGACGACCTTTGGTGCCGGACAGCCGCAATTCACATCCAGAATATCCGCCCCGATCTCCTGAGCCATCTCGGCTCCCATCGCCATGCGATCAGCCTTGCCGCCAAAGATCTGCACAGCATAAGGCCGCTCTTCCTCGTCAAAACGCATCTGACGCTTCGACTTAGGATTATGCCGCGTAAGCCCTTCCACCGAAACAAACTCAGACACGACCAAACCGACACCGCCACGCCGCTTGATCAGCCGTCGAAACGTATAGTCCGTCACGCCCGCCATCGGTGAAAGGATGAGCGGCGGATCGATGGCGATGTCTCTGACCTTAAACGGAAGCATTGTTCGAAATTTCCTGAAACCGGTTAAGAAACCGGGCGGCGTGCAGCCCGTCCATTATCGCATGATTTGCTTCGACAGACAGCGGCATGAGTTTACGTCCGTCGCTATCGAATATCTTACCAAATACGATGCGTGGGATGGTCTGACGTTTGTCCAGCCTTGTCGCATGCTTGACACTCGTAAACGAGACCCACGGCAGCGACGAAAAATAGACCAAGTCAACTCTGCCTGTCTCAACATCAAAGGTCTTAAGGGTCTTGTACTTTCTGGACGCGACCTCGCCCGATCTTGCAAAATCAAAAATGTCATCGTGCATCTCAAAATAAGCAAACGAAAACGTCTCGTCGTCATTTAGGATCGTCTGCGTCGCATGAACACGGTCAAATTCAACCAGTTCACCATCGAGCAAACGAATTCGAAATTCACGGATCTCATTAGCTGCTACAAGCGAGCAATGAAGCAGCGAAAGTGCCGTACCGAGTCTATGATGATCACTAAAGGCGAGGATCCCGGTGACGTCGATATTCGCAGTAAAATTGAAGAAAGGATCCTCAAAATCGCGAAAGAAATCGTACGTCGATCGTCTCGCCCAATTGTCTAGATCTACTGGCTTATACATTGTCGGCCCCGCCGGAATACTCCTCCGATCTGGCGGAATATGAAGTTTAGCCCGTCGTTGCATTTTCACAAAACACCGTCGGCCATCAAATTTAAGATTTAACACATGGCGGCTATGAAGTTTGTTGGAAGCGAAATATAATTACCGCAGTTAATCTTCGCGTAACGCCGTTTTGATGTTTTTGAAACACAGGAAGATCGGCGATAGAGCAACAAACTTTTTTTACCAACTTTTTTCTCAGGAGATCAAAATGTTAAGTCTCAAACGAGCTTTTGCAGGATCAGCTTTTTTGCTGTTGCTGTGTACATGTATTTTCGCCCAGAGCCAGGCAACGACTGGCTTGATACAGGGAACGGTAGTCGATCCGAACGGGGCTGTTCTCGCCGGAGCTTCGATCACCGTTCGAAACACCGAAACCGGTTTTGAGCGAACCGTAACGTCAAACTCGGACGGCTTGTTCAGCGCTCCGCTGCTGCCACTCGGCCGTTATCGCATCACAACGACTGCGTCAGGGTTTGCTAATTCGGTACTCGAT
>JBEBGA010000421.1:0-2382 GCA_040081695.1 Pyrinomonadaceae bacterium | reverse complement strand
GGAAGAGGAGTGTGCCTTTGTAAAAGATGCCGTGGTGGTGGCAAAATGCGGCGGCGGATAGGCGATAATAGCCGGTCTTGGTGTGCGGCACGATCTTGAAAGCGTGCGGAGCCATCGGGGCGACCGGCCTCAGTCCGATCCTGCGGCGCCCGGTGTCAAACAGCAGCTCGACCGCCGCCGGGCTGCCAAGCTCGATAAACGCCTGCGAGTTAAGATTTAAGGTGCCGTAACTGCCCAAAGTGACCCGAGCCTCTTTTTTGACCGTGTGGCCATACTGCTTACCCGTAAAAACATTCCATTTTTCAACTTCATTTAGTGGCATAGATGACACAAGATATTACCAATGCGTCAAAATGTAAACCCTATTCTGCGGGTTTTGCGGATTATGCGGATTTTGCTGATAATTCTCGCGGCTGAGGCCCGCACGAAGTAACGGCGTTTATCTCAACTTGGATGTTACGCCCTTACTCCGTGCGGGCTTCCGCCCAGTGTTCTTTTTGTTCTTCACAGTGACCGATGACAGTCCATAGAAACGCCAAAGACCTCCATGAGCACCCGTAAACAAAAGAAAAAGGCGAACCCTTAAAAGAGTCCGCCGATTCGTTTCAATTAAGAAACTAGGTTTGGCACCTAGTGACTACTATACAGCAACCGCCAACGAATCTGTATGTTTCGTTGGCAAGAGAGCCGCTAATGCTGTATCTTTTGTGTTTATTGTCCTGAATGGGCGGTAACCGAAAAGCGTTTTGCGTAAATACATCAAATTTTTGATCCTGCTGGCTGTCGCGATCCTGATATTGTGGTTCTTTGGCAGGAATTTGGACTGGACGCAGGTCAGATCGATCCTGCGCAGCGTTGATCCGTTTTGGCTCACCGCCGCTTTTGCCGTTATTACGTTGGGCTATTTCGTCCGGGCTGTGCGCTGGCAAGTGCTGCTGAAACCGATCACGCCGGCTAGTTTGCGTGATCTGTTTGCGACGACGACAGTCGGTTTTGCGGCGGTGCTGATCGTCGGGCGGGCTGGCGAGATCGTCCGGCCCATGTGGCTGCCGATGCGTGACAAACGGGTGCGTCCGAGCGCGGCTCTGGCGACTATATTTGTCGAACGCGTCTTTGATCTGGTGTCGCTCATCTCTATATTTTCGTTGAGCCTGATATGGTTCAAACCGCCGCCGGGTATGGAGCCTGAGTTTGCATCGCTCAAGCTCGCGGGCAATATTTTACTGGCCATTGCGGTTTTTGGCGTCCTGTCACTGATCTTTTACCATTTCAAATCGGCAATGCTTATAGGCTGGTTTGAACGCGTGTCGGACCGGCGATTCGTTCCCAAACGGCTGCGGGCAATATTCCTCAGTCTGATGCGACAGCTCGCGGCTTCGCTCAACATTTTGAAAAGCCCGAGTGGCATTTTCTGGTCAGCGTTTTGGACGCTGACGCTGTGGCTGACGATCGCTCTGCCGACGTGGTTTGTGCTCAAAGCTTTTGGGCTGCAGATGAGCTTTTTCGATTCGACATTTGTGATGGGTATTGCAAGCCTCGGTTCGCTGGTACCGACACCGGGCGGAGCGGCAGGGGCTTTTCACGCGGCAACGGCCGGCAGCCTAATATTGCTGAGCGTTGAACGTGAGCAGGCCGCGGCCGTTTCGATCATAATGCATCTGGTCTATTTCGCCCCGGCGGTCGTTTTTGGTTTATACTATCTTTTCCACGGAGATATCAGCGTCGAACGGTTTCGCAGCCTATTGTCGAGCGAAAACGCCGAACGCGAGATCGAGTCGGATTCGCCGGATTTCGAGCCCGAGGGCTAGTTATGGGTGATCGGTGATAGGTTTCTTGTAACTGTTCACTGTTCACTGTTCACTATTTATGCGTTGCCCATTTTGCTCACATATCGAGGATAAGGTCGTTGATTCGCGAGAGGCGAAGGATGGCGATTCGATCCGCCGCCGGCGCGAGTGCCTGGAGTGCGGACGGCGTTTCACGTCCTACGAACGCATCGACCAGATCCCGTACATGGTCGTCAAAAAAGACGGCAAGCGCGAGCATTTTTATCGCGACAAGGTGCTGTCCGGCCTGCTCCGAGCCGCCGAAAAACGCCCCGTTTCGACCGGTCAGCTTGAAAAGATCGTTGATGAAGTAGAAAAAAACGTACAAGATTCGCTCGACCGCGAGCTAGCCACGACCGAGATCGGCAAGATCATCATGCGTCGGCTAAAGGCTCTGGATAAAGTGGCTTACGTGCGTTTTGCCTCTGTTTATTTAGAGTTTGCCGACGTATCAGAGTTCATGTCCGAGCTAAAAACCCTCGTCACATCCCGCACTGCGGCAACCCCTGCCGATAAGAAAAAGAAGAAGAAGTAGTCGAACAAAATGAAAAATTGA
>JBEBGA010000098.1:0-9228 GCA_040081695.1 Pyrinomonadaceae bacterium | reverse complement strand
GTCCTCGGCAGTGTCGGGGTATCCGGTCGGTGCCTGGTAACCGTATGGCACCTCGCCGAGCTTGTTGAGCATCGCGGACAAAGCCGGACTCGCGTTAGTGTCGGCACCGAGCGTGCGGATCGAGCTTACGGCCAGCTCAAACGGCGATTTTATCTTTGCACGATAATTTTCCGGTGCAAAGAAATCTTTGTCGTTAAAAAGTGCCTTGAGTGTCGATTTGATATCGCCCTTAGATTTTTGAAACGCCTCGGCAACGCGTGCGACCAGTGCATCGCTCGGCGTATCGCTGACAAATTTGACGGCGAGCTTGCGGGCGATGTATTTTGCGGTTGCGGGGCTGGCAACGAGCAGGTCGATAACCTTGAGCCCGTCTTTGACACCGCCCTCATTGATCTTTTGCCCGAGCACGGTCTTAGCACCGCTTTCGTGGTTGCGCTGGTTAAAATAAAATTCGCCGCTCTCGATATCGTCCGGCACACCGGCAAGCCGCTGGATGCGTTCGAGCTGGCGGTTGTCTGTGCCGTTGATATTGTACGCCGCCGCACGACGGTAGCCGCGAGGGTCGGCGATCGTCCAGCCGGTAAAACATTTGGCGACCTCGATGATGTCGTTTTGCGAATAGCCGCCGTCCACGCCGAGCGTGTGCAGCTCCATCAACTCGCGGGCGTAATTTTCGTTAATGCCGCGACGGCGCTGTTGCTGAGCGGGTTGTGGCGGATTGGCTTGAGCGTCTTTGATCCGCTGATCGATCTGAGCGTCGGTCGCACCGGTCTGCTGCTTGATGCGGTCGCGCTGTTGCTGATTTAGACGTCCGCCGTTTTGCATTAATTGCTGCAACCGCCGCGCGTTTTGGCCGTTATTGCCCGCGTAACCGGCATTTGGCGAAACCGATTCAAAATTGTCGAGGTAAAAGAGCATCGCCGGATGCTGTGCCGTGCCGACGACGAGATCCTTAAAATTACCAAGCGCATTTTTACGCAGCACGTCACGCTCGTAGCTAGGTATGTACCAGCGAACGGCGGCTTTGCCGGCAAAGACGTTAAAGTGATTTTGCCAAAAATCCACCATCACTTCTTGCAGTTGACGCTCTGAATATACGGCCCGTAAGACCCGATTAGCGACGATCGACGGCAAGATCTGGTTTGCCGGTTTGAGGTCGTATTTGGCGTAAAGGTCGGCGATCTTTTGCCGGCGTTCACGCTGCTGGGCCTGAGTCTGCTCGCCCTGAGCCTGATTATTTTGCTGATTGTTACGGCCCTCAAGAGCTTGCAGCAAAGCACCCGGATTTGGGTATTTTGCAAAAAGCTCGGATGTCGAGAGGTTAAATATTTCGAGGTCCTTGACCTTTGAAGTCGCGACCGGATCGTCGATCGCGCTTGGGTTTAGCTGCTGATCGATGTATTTCTGGATGCCCAAAGCTTTTACTTTTTGCACATCGCCGGGCCGCGCCCCAAACCCCAATCGGTTGAGCACGTGCATTATCTTTTGATCGTCGGAGAGCGGCTTAGCGGCGATACGTGTCTCGGACCGGACAATAAATGCCGGTGCGAGCAACGTGACCAAAGCCGCTGCGGCAAATGATCGCTGTATTATGGATATATGTCGTTTCATTATTAATAACCTCAGAAAATATAATTGCAAAAAGCAAAACTGCTGTTATCTAAGACGCGGCCCGCCGCAAAAAAGGCGAAGAAATACCGAGCGGCATTTCAAACAACCCTATCAAAGAGGACAACAATTTACGCGCCAAATACATCTAATCCCTCGAAATCTAGCGGCGTATGCGTTAGAATTGCGACTTGGTTAGAGAATAGTCTCGAGAGTGGGAAAAACAATGAAAAAGATCACAGTTTTTTATGCGATTTGTGCAGTTGCCCTGTTGGCTCTCGCGGCGTTTGGCCAAGAAGAGCTTTTTAGCAACCCAAATGTCGAATACACATTTACACTGCCCAATGAGAAATGGAAACTGACGGTCCCGCCGTCCGCCACCAGCCCAAATGTCGAGTACGTATATGGCGACCGCAACGAAGGCCATCTGGAGGTTCGCAAGCTTACCGTTGCCAAGGGCACGATCCTGAGCGATGTCATACACGGCGACGAAGAGCAAAAGCTGCAGTTCAAACCCGGATTTGTTGCCGGTAAAGAAGAGCGGTTCGCGGGACGTTTTACCGGCACGGTCTATAATTTCGAATACGTGGCCTCGGGCCGCAATATGTCCGGCCGCTACTATTTTCTGCGGACAAACGACACCACCATCTACGTCCTAAGATTTGCCGGCCGCAAAGATTCGCTCAAGTTGCTCACCAACCAAACCGACTCGATCGCCCGCACATTTGCGGTCAAATAATTGAAAGCTAATACTTAAACGGTAAAAGCCGCGAGCATCACGCTCGCGGCCTTGTTATTTCGCAGAATCGCTGTTTTGACCGTCCAATCTACTAGCTTATGGGAGTTGCAGACGCCAGACGGCGGTCGAGGTTGGGCCGCTGGCGATGAGATGTTTTCCGTCCGGGGTAAATCGGACTGACGGGTGAGCCGCCGCATCCGCATAGTCCTTTTTCCGCTTCTTGTATTTGATCGACGCAACCTCGGTCCACGACTTAATGTCATAGATGAGGATCATCGGTTGAGTTGTAGCGGAGGATCGCCCTTTTTGAATGTCGTAGTAGCTCAGTGCCATATACTTTCCATCGTGTGAGAAGTCGACGTCGCCATATTGCGTAGGCAGCGATTTCTCAAAGGCGAGGCCGTAGTTCGAGGTATCGTAAAACTGAATACGATTGTCGCCATCGAATCCGCCTCTGACATACAGGTATTTGCCGTCGCGCGTAAAACCACCTGTCCATGATCCCGTAGGGGGAACAATAACTTTCAGCGTCTTGGCCGTCTTAAGGTCCCAGATCACAAAGACCTGAGGCTTCTTGAGTACCCAGACGTCGAAAACCACGTATCTGTCAGTGAGGATATCGTTCACTCTCATCATGCGCACATTGTTGTATTGCGGGGCGAGTTCGATCGTACCGCCACGTATTAGCTGACAATTATTAAGATCAAGTAGAAAGATCTCGGTGGGTGCCGGTGTACTTCTTTCGTCGCTGAATGTCAGGATGGCCTTATCAGATAAGATGCCGGAAATATAGGCTGCTTTGAACTCGAATGGGATCCGGCATTTCTGGGTATGTCTCTTACCGATATCCCTTATTGGAATCTCCGTCTCACGCAAATTGGGAACCTGAACTAGTGAATTCTTCTGAAGGACTTTCCGAGAGTCGGGGAGAAAGCTCACCCCGCCGACATCGCCATCCCATATCAAGCGATCCAATTCCTTTTCAGTTTGCCAGTCCAGAACCCTTTCGTAGAAGCCCGTTTTCATGATCGGGTCATAATGGCCCTCACGAGTATACAAGATGAGCAATGACCCTTCGTCGGAAAGATCGACCATACCCGACTTGCTAAACTCCTTGACGAAAACAAGCCCTTGACTATGTTCGGCAGATGCGGCCTCTGTCTTTTGCGAAAAACTGTCCTGCAAACTCAAAAGAACTAACAGTAGTAATCCCAACGATCGTCTTAAAGACATATTGCCCCCTTTGCTTTACCCTTAAAACGTTTTGCAATTTTAAAAGGGTCCGGTTCATAATGACCTCCAAACTTTTTGACTATCTTAGGCCGCGCAACATCATTGACGATGTGGAAGAACACACCCGCCAAACCGCTTAAACCATCCGCGAAACGCCCTTAGTACCGGAGCGAAAACGTTTCGTGATGGCGGACAAAGTAATAGTGGTGTTGCTTTCGGGAGCAATCAGGAGTTTTGGCATTGTTTCGTTACCTCGATCATAAAGGGATATAATTCCGACCGGATTACCGGCATTTACGAAAGTGGATTATTGATCGAAGTTACGAGTTACTTGCGATGTTACGCCCGTTGCATCGCAAGCGTCAACAAAAATAGTTCACACAAACGGGAAATCACTTGAAAGGCCTGTAAATACCACTCCAAAACGGATCTTTTCAAAAAGTACGAGTGCAAGATCATCAAAAAAATGCGCAATTTTTTAAAAAAACTGCGCATTTTGCCCGAAATTGCGCAAAAAAATGAAAAAAATCGATAGTTTTGCCGGAAAATTGCGCAAAAACACGAGTGTTTTATATCGTTTTGCCAAAAAAATGCGCAATTTTCCAATAAAAATGCGCATTTTTTCTCTAAAACTATCGCTTTTTTTCTATAACTGCGCGAACCATGCCGATAAATATAGTGAATTGTCCTCTGCCCCAACGTCTAGACCATCCTCTTGACTCATTAACAGGCAAAACAAAAATAAAAGCCGCGAGCATCACGCTCGCGGCCTTTTTCTTTTCTATCGCAGCTCTAATTGATCGATCTGGACGCTAGGACGTGTGATTCGTCGAGTTCGACGATGAGGTTGCCGCTCGAGATCTTGTCATGGTCGGGGGAGCTCAATGAGTGGCCTGAGGCGTTTGAGATGGCGGCCAGGCGTTTGCGGCTGATCTTGCGGGTGTACATCGCTTTGTCGGCGGCGACGACGATCTGGTCAAATGTGGCACCGCTACGCGGATAGCCGGCCGAACCGAGACTGACGCCGACCTTGGCGTCGCCCTTGGTACCGACAGGTAATCTAAAATCGCTGACGGCACGCTCGATACGGTCGCACAGATCGGCGACATCGTCGGGCTCAGTGTTTGGTACGATGGCGACAAACTCATCGCCGCCGTAACGGGCCAGAAAATCATAATCGCGAAGCTGGCCGAGTATCACTTGACCGACCTGACGTAGCAATTCGTCGCCGACCTTGTGGCCGAACGTATCATTGACCGCCTTAAACCCATCGAGATCGAGCATCAGCAATTGGAAACCTGTGTCGCTGCGGGCGGCACGTCCGGCCTCGCGTTCAAACTGCAGCTGCAGGCTGCGGGCATTTGGCAAACCGGTCATCGGATCGGTCAGGGCATGGGTCGTCGCTTCGTCGTGGAGCAGCGATTTGCCGATAGCGTCGGACGCGATACGCGAGATTGTCTCGAGCAGACGGATGTGCTCTTCGCCGTAGGTCGCCATTTTGTGAGAATAGATCGTGACGGCACCGAGCAACTCGCCATCGGCGATGAGCGGAACCGCAGCCATTGTCGAATATTGTTCGAGCAGCTCGGTCTGCGAGTACGTGAAGTCGAGGTCAGGCTCGGCATTGATGACCGTCTCAGCCGATTTGAGCGCAAACCCAGTCGCACCCTGGCCGACCTTTATCCGGCGCATCGAGAGTATATCCGCATTGGCACCCTCAACGTGAGCCGCTGTTGCAAGCTGTTTGTTCTCTTCGAGCAGATAGAGAACGCAGGTGTCGTAGGTGACAAATTCACTTACCTTTTTCGCAAACATCTGCAGCGTCTGGGTCAGCGTGACGGAGCCGCTAAATTCGCGTGCAAGTTCGTAGAGGTTAAAGACCTCGCGGTTGGCTAGCTTGATCTGCTCCGCAAAATGCTGATCCTGCGGTTTTGCGATCGGCATACTCTCGCCGGACGGATCGGGGTAAGCGTGGCCTTGGGCATTGATCTCTTCTTCGAGAAACCTAAGATTTTTGATCAGCGTCTGAACGATAGTGGGGTCAAACCGCACGCCCGACCCATCTAGGATTATCTGCCGTGACTGGTCGCGTGGGATCGCCGGACGATACGGGCGAGCACCGCGTAGGGTGTCATAGGCATCGGCAACGCACAGGATCCGGGCCGTCAGCGGTATGTCTTTACCCTTTAACTGGTCAGGATAACCGGTGCCGTCCCAGCGCTCGTGATGATGGCGGACGGTCGGCACGACCGGGTAATCAAAACCGACCTTTTCGAGGATCGATGCCCCGACGACCGGGTGGATCTTGGTTTTTTCTAGCTCGGCGGGCGTGAGTTTGTCTGGTTTGCTCAGGATATGATCGGGAATAGCGAGCTTGCCGATGTCGTGGAGCAAAGCACCGGTCCGCAGCGCGTTGATCTCGTCTTCGGACAGGCCAAGGATCTCTCCCAGCCGCACCGCATAGATCTGTGTGCGGCGAACATGGCCGATATCGACCTGGTCGCGAGCATCGATCGCAGTCGCGAGAGCCTCAACGGTAGCCATGTGAACGCGGTTAAATTCGGTCAGACGGCGGGTCTGCTGCTCGACGCTCTTGAGGTGGATACGGTAACCGATCGCAGCAAGACAAAGCAACAACCCGATCAGTATCAGGCTGGCGTGAAACAATTGTAGTACCGAGAGAGCCGTCAACAATACGACAGCCGCCACGATCAGGAGCGATACTCCGCCTATGACCTTGGTAGAAGTTCGAAATTTATTCAGGGGCTGTGCTTTCATCACGAACTAACTTTGTCGGGAAAAAAACATCCCGCTATCTCCAGATCAACAATACAATCTGCGTGCCATAACAGACACCGTGGCCAATGTTGATCTTGGTTGAAATGTATAGATGGACCTGACCGCATTTCGGTCATAACGACAGGTCAATGTGAACGGATGCGGTCAAATAGCCCGCCGTGGGAAACAGGGGAAACTAATAGTTCTGATCGTCGTAGTCGTAACCACTCAGATCGTCATCGTCTCGGAGCCCGTCGCCATCATCTTCGCTGAGATCAAGCTCAAATGGATCGAGCCCTACAACAACCAGCTTTGACGAACATTCTTCGCAGATCAAGGTATCGCCCTGTTCAGACTCGGCGTCAACGTAGACCTCTTCGCTGCATTCGGGGCAAATGGATGTCGGCATTAATCGTCTCCGGAAAACTTGTGAGAAGCGGGTTGTGTTTCACTCTATAGCCAAGTGAAAATAGACCCAACATTAAATCTAACTTGTACAAGCACGTTTTGGCAAGAATAATTTGCGAACTTTAGCCCTTACGCGGATATGCAATTTCCATTTCAATTACGCGACTATAAAGAATTTGACGTTGTCGGTTTTGGGACGAACGCGGTCGATTATTTGATCACCGTTCCCAAATACCCGGCATTTAATTCAAAGATCGAGCTTGAACATTATACTGAGGCGGCGGGGGGCGAGATCGCCTCGACTATGGCAGGGCTGCAGCGTCTTGGGATGAGAACCGCATACGCGGGCAGATTTGGCAGCGACCGGGCCGGTGAGATCGGTCTTGGCTCGCTTGTCGATGAGGGCGTGGATGTTTCGTTTGGTGAAACAGTGGATGGGGCCCGAACGCAGATCGCCTTTATCATTGTTGATGCAGCAAGCGGCGAGCGGACTATCCTGTGGCAGCGGGATAAGTTGCTCGCTTACGATGAGATCGCCGCTCCTGTGGACCTAGCCGCTCGATGCAAGATATTGCATATGACCCCGCACGATACCCGAGCGTCTATCCGAATGGCGACCGAAGCGAAAGCAAACGGAGCGGTCGTATCGATCGATATCGATAATATCTTTGGCGGCATAGAGGATCTGCTGCCGCTCGTCGATATCTGCATCGCGTCGACGGAATTCACTAAAAAGCTGCTCGGGACAACAGATGTGGAACATGGGCTTCGCGAGCTAAGCTCGCGATTCGGTTGTGCCGTTGCCGGTGTAACCTTAGGCAAGAACGGCTCACTTGTGCTGTGTGACGGCCAACTTATAGAAACGTCAGCCTTTGATGTTCCGGGCGGGTGCATAGACACAACCGGTGCGGGCGATGCTTTTCGGACAGGACTGCTGTACGGATTGCTGACGAATACATCGGTAGAGGAAAGCTGCCGAATGGCAAATGCTGTTGCTGCATTAAAATGTCGAGGTCTGGGCGCAAGATCCACACTTCCAACGAAGATCGAGGCACAAACATTGTTAAAAAAAGTATAGACTTTTTGATTACAACTGTATTACAATCTGAATGTGGACTCCTACCCACCGCACTCATCCCTAACAGCACCTCCAACCACTGCCGTTAGATCTTCACAAACTGCATACAGAATATGGACTCGAAGATAGGCCTAATAATCCAATTGGCGGGAGTTTCGCTAATAACGCTGTTGACGCTTTTTCTGAGGCGGTCGATAAACGTTGTTGCACTCAAGCATTGGACCAACGCATGGCTGTTTTTATCATTTGCCCTTTTCTGTCTGCGTCTTGCGTTTAGTTACGAGCAATATTCAACCCAGCTTTTCAGTTTTTATTTTCTTACCGAATACGTCTTTGGATTTCTACTGATCGCCGGTTGCCGTAGCCTGACTGAGAACAGTGAGATGAAGATCAGGCAAGAGGTTTTTGTACTGCCGTTTATCATCGCGGCTTTTGGACTGCCATTTCTCGGTGACGATTTTAATCTGATCTTCAACATCCACTCACTCGTAATGTCCGGCTTTTTCATGATCGCCAGCATTGCGCTGTGGAAGACGCGGATCAGGACTTTCGGCTGGAAAGTAATGCAGGTCGCATTAGGTTTGCTGGTGTTTACATTCTTGCAATATTTTGTCGTATTCTCGGCAAGACAATATCTGTTGATCGAGTTTGATTATCTCCAGTACAACTCGGTCATTGACCTAGTGCTGCAGATCTTGCTTGGTTTTGGTATGGTCATCGTGCTGCTCGAACAGGTCCTGTCAGACGCTAAGGTCGCCAATGAAAAGCTAAAGAAGGCGCACGAAAAGCTCGAAGAGCTCGCCCATATCGATCCGTTGACCACGGCGCTAAACCGCCACGCGTTTCACGGCTATTTGAAACGTCGAGGCGACGATCGTCAGTTGGTCTCAGGCTGTGTCGGATTTTTTGACATGGACGATCTGAAAGACATCAACGACAGCTACGGACACGGCGTCGGCGATGTCGCGATACGCATCGCCGTTAAAGCTATCCGTGACGTGATCCGTCCCGAAGACCTCATCTTTCGCTGGGGCGGTGATGAATTTTTCGTTATCATGATCGGGCTCGATGCCGAGGCCGCTTATCAGCGAATGGAGAAATTTGAAAAGCTGTTGACCAACGTCTCTGTCGAGGGCGCAGACAAACCACTGACGCTCGGGGTCTCGCACGCGTTTGAGAATTTTGGTGACCTCGCAGATCTCGAAAACACGATCGCAAGAGCCGACGCGATGATGTACTTAAACAAACAGCAACGCAAAGTTGCTAAAAAAGCGGCCCCTGCCGGTGAGAGCCTGTTAGAGATCGAATCGCTTGCACATCGATAGACGTATTCTAAAGATCAAAATCGCAAAAAGGCCGGGACCAAATTGGTTTCGGCCTTTTA
>JBEBGA010000097.1:0-9265 GCA_040081695.1 Pyrinomonadaceae bacterium | reverse complement strand
ATCACCCTCCGCAAAGCCCTATGGCAAGCCGGCCTCCGCGGCTACCGCCTCCATCGCCGTGTCAATACCTCAGGCTCCCCTCCTTACGCGGTTGCGGGTAATATGCGCAACACTGGCACGTCTTCTGTGCCAGAACGAGGGGTGGCCGCGTCTCGCGGACGGGGTGGTTCTCTCTCTTCCGTCCGCCCGGATATTTCTTATGTCGGCAAAAAGCTCGCCATCTTTGTCCACGGCTGCTTTTGGCATCGCTGCCCCAAATGCTCCTACAAACTGCCAAAGACCAACAGCGCATTTTGGCAAGCGAAATTTGAACGCAACGTCGCCCGCGACACGCGCAAAGCCGAAGACCTCCGCAACATCGGCTGGACCGTCCTCACCGTCTGGGAATGTGATCTAAAAGAAGATCTCCCCGGCATCGTCCATGGATAGTCGAATTTGGACTATTTCCAAGTAATCGATAATTTGTTGATTCATGAAACCACGAATCTACGAACGATACTTTCCCACCGCGACTCTTTACGAACTTTTCAACAGCAGACTTCCTGATTTCCACGGCACAGGAGCCGTAAGGAATTTGAAACGCATGGGAATCGAAGCGGTTTGCGAAAGGCACGATGATAATTTCGTTCGCGTGACGGCCACGGCCACGACCGAAAAGCACGTTGCCTATCTTGAAATTCGCGGATACGGATGTACGAAACCAAAGAGAACCAAACCCGAGCCGTCCTACTCCGATGTCGTCCGCACGATCCTTGCACGAAAGAAAACCGGCGATGGCGGCGGTATCCCGCTAACACGCGGCGAAGTCGCAATGTTATTTATGGATGGCTACGCCGGAGATGGCCCGGGATTGCTCGACATCCGCTCCCAAGGCTACGGCGAAGACAACGACTGGGACGGCCTGACCTACGACGACGTTCTAGACAACTCCGACGAAATGCCCGGAGAAGCAGCATTCGTCTGGACAAAATGGGAACCGTTAGAGCTATGGCCGGAACAGTAGGGAAGCGTTTTATTCCGTCGCATCGCGACGATTGATTGTAGCCGTGGGTAAAAACCCACGGAAACGATAAACAAAAATTTTATCCGTCGCGTCAGCGACGATTGAATCAATCGAATAAATATTTGTCGTCGTAATCGACGCCGTGCAGATTTAACAACTCAATATATTCATCTTCAAAGCTCTGCCGCTCATGATGTTTGCGTTGATTCTTGATGTACTCCACGACACTCGGTATTGCCGACTTTGACACGGAAAATATCCCGTAACCATCCTGCCATCCAAAATCTTCCATGGCGGCGAACTCACGACGGATACCATACGAAGAATCCCCCTTGATATGCTTAACCGCCAAGCTCGGAGCTAAAGGTGTCGGTGAACCGATAAGCCCGTGAACGTGATTTTCTATGCCGCCTATCTGAATCGGCGTAATGCCATGATGCTTTGCGACCCCTGCCATATATGCCCAAACCCGCTCCTCGATATCAGGATGGATCAAGTCTGCCCGGTTTTTGGTGCTAAACACAATGTGAAAATAAATTTGAGAATACGTGTTCGCCATAGTTTGATCCGTCGCTGACGCGACGTAATTCATATGTGATTCGCGACCGTGGGTTATCACCCACGGCTACAATCACCCGATCGCTCCGCGATGGGCCTAGATTTGTCTAATTCCAATACTTCTGAGATATTCGAAGGTTCCGTCATAGAATTCAGGTAAGCGAGTCTCATCTTTTGTATCGCCGTGAGGCACAAAAATTACCATTCCTTGCCGAGCTCTTGTTAGGAGAACGCGATAAGCGTTAGTCAGGTATCTTTTTACAAACTCGTCATTAATATTCTGCCATTTTGTACCCTTGAATTTTCGTCGGTTCCATTTTCCATTTTGGAAATACAAATCGCCGTCCCAACAAACGCACGTCCAATCTAGTTCAAGCCCTTGAATATCAAATTCAGTCGCTACCTCTTCCAAGAAATATGACGAGCGAACATCATCTTTATCGTTCAAAAACCATATCGGAGCATCAATATTATGTTTTACGGAAAGACCGAGTGGCCGAAGTCTATATGCGCCCGCTGAAGCAACCAATCCTGTGCGTTCAGAGCCACGAGCACTTTTTCGAAGCCATTGCTTTGCCGTATCAAGATTTCTGGTTAAGACCACCGGATAATTATCATTTCGCAAAGTCTCATAAAGAGTTCGTGCCTCTTGGACGTTAGAACTCAAGACAGATTGGACAAACGCAGAAGCATTTTCTGACCTGAACGATCGAACGGATACTGCCAAATGAAGGTCGGTTTCTTGGCGTCCGTTAGTTGTTAGCCAATGTTTGAGCTCATCATTATTGAGATAGTTCGTGTCTTCGACAATGAGATTGGAATAATGAATTACCCAATCTGGAAAATAAGTGCGAAGAGCTTCCAGCCATTCCTCAAGGCCGGCCTCACCTCGGTTAATTTCTTGTCCTCCTCCAATCAAACAAATAACTGTGCAGGACTCGTGACGATTCATGACGTTTATTAGGAATTGCGGTTCGGATTGATTGAAGTCTAACCGGCCCTTTTTCCTTCGCATGAAACCAGACAGTTGTTCGTTTGTCCATGCTCGTTGAGCTTCATCGAAAACGACAATCCTGTCTGACGGAGCCTCTTCCTTTCCGACATATTCATCTCGAAAATGGTGAATATTTTGGATGAATGCATTCGCACTTCGTGAGGCAGTAGCTTTCGTGACTCTTACGCCGGCATCTTTGCTTGTTGCAACAATATTTCGGGCCAGAGCCTCACGAAGAACATCGACAAGGGGACCATTGCCAGATAAGAATACGGAATGGTCATCACCAAATTTCATGTTCTGGGTAGCAATATTGAGTCCCGCTAATGTTTTACCAGCACCGGGAACACCTGTAACAAAACAAGTAGATTTGGTATTTTCAGCATCAGTCGATTTAATGATGCGATTGATACAATCGGACGTTTGGGTCAGGTTTATTGCACCAGAATCAGAACGAGAAATATCCTCTACGCTGTGGTTGTTGTAAAGAGCTTGTGCTGCCTCGACAATCGTTGGGGTCGGCTTGTACCGAGAGTCGGCCCAAATTTTCGCATCAATCGGAGGAGCTTCGATTTCCGACACGGCAAACCTGATAACGTCCGCAAGGTTCAACGAATTGGCAAAAATAATGTTAAAGAGATTGTCCGTTGATGCCGTTAAGTTGTTTTGACGGGAAGGTGCGTTGGTAGCAACCAAGAGTGGAATCAGTTTTTGATGATGACTGCCCTCATGAAAATTCTTGAGATCTAGTGAATAGTCGACAACCTGCTCAATAGCGTAAGAGGCATAATGGTCCTCACCTACCTTAAATTCGACAATGAAAACCAATCCGTTAATTATGAAAACACAATCGGCACGTTTTCCCATGCGAGGAATCGCAAACTCAAGAAAGATGTGCCCGTTACTAAATTCCCTCAGGCTCAGTTTCAGAATCCGTATTTGATCGCGCCAGGCGTTTGTCTGGAGAATGGCAAGATTCTGAAGAGGGTAGTTTTTCGTTAGTTCTCCCAAAATCCGGGTTTCATCGTCAACCAGAAACGAAGCAATATCGCTAGAATAAAAATATCTTGCCATTACGCCTCGCCACTAGTGCCGAAATCCATCAACTCCGAAACCGACATCTCGAAATACTTTGCAAACACGCCGATATTCGACAGCGAGATATTTCGCTCGCCGCGTTCGACCATACCGATGTATGTGCGATGAAAGCCGGTTTGGAATGAGAGTTCTTCTTGCGAGAGCTTTCTGTCGGTCCGAAGTTGTCTGATCCTTTTGCCAAATTCCTCGAGCAGAATCTGATTTACCATTTGAGATCAAACTATACGCATTGTATGCAGCAGATCAACATACAATGCGTAGCATCATCCAACAGGCAACACCTGTCACGTCACCCGTCACCCGTCACCCAACACCGAAACATGACTACCACCTATGAAGTTTGCTGTGGCCGCGGGCGGGGATGGTGTCTTTCATATCGAGGATGAGGATGCCGTTGTGGTCTATCTGGCAGTGGTGAAAGCGGACGGTCTCTTTGATCTGCACGCCAAATTCGCGGCACATACGGTGCGCGTACACGCGCTGTCCGCCGTGGCGTCCGCGAGCTGCGACCGGATAGGCGTTTCGTTCGACGGTGGGGTTAGCGGGCCGCATGCCGATGACCTCGCGGTCGCGGTCAAATAGCAGCACATACCCCGACGGAGCCCCGAGCTGCTCGTGGGTAAATTTGGATAACGACAGCTCGCCCAGCGGATTTAGCGTGGCATACAGTGTCGTCCAGCGGCTCTTAGCGGGGTCACGCGGACACTCTTCCCAGTTGCGGCGAACATTTACGTTTTCGATCATGCACCCACCATAGCGCGAGATTGCCGTGAGCGAAATGCCATTTTGCGGGCTTTGATGTGTTTTGCACGAAATGATGCAAAATGCCGATATTGCCGATGTTAAGCGCGTGCTCAAGCGGAGATGTTCATGTCACGCTGTTTATCGACGCATCCGTGCGGGGCATGTCTCACATGCACCATCGACCACTTTGTCACCCGCGTGAAAGTATGCGTCGTCGTTCTGAGTGATCGGCGGTGTAGAATACCCGGATCGTAAACGTCAATGCGGCCTATCATCACCGTCACAACACCACCATCACCCAACTCGAACGGTCCGCGACCCGCTGCTATCCGCAATTAAACGCGCCCCGTCCGCAGACAACCCCGTCCTCCAGCAAACCGTGCAGGAAATTAGCTGATTGATCAGTTGGGGAGGATCAGGGACGAGTGATGAATGATGAATGATGAATGATGAATGAGAAGAGGGAAATGCCAGCGGCCGCTGCTGACTCTTAACTAATGTGCTGGCGTATCCACGCGGCTAAAGCGTCTTCGGTTAGATCACCTGCGGCGAGGGCCATGATGGTCGGGTATTTATCTTCCGGTGTGGCGGTTAGCGTGACGTCGTTGAGAACCAGAAAGGTTTCCATAGCTACATAGGCAGTGCGTTTATTGCCGTCAACGAATGGATGATTTTTTGCGATGCCGAACGCATACGCCGCTGCCAGTGACGCTAGGTCTGCGTCCGGCTCATAAGCATGAAGATTTTGCGGCCGGGCAAGAGCAGATTCAAGCAGTCCGAGATCGCGCACCCCGTCTGCTCCGCCGTGTTCGGCGATCTGACGTGCATGCATGGCAAGCGCCTCCCTGGAATTTAGCCAACGCATTATTCGGCTAACTTTCTGAGAAGGTCGCGATTCTCGCGCATCACTTTTTCCGCCACAGCCATCGTTTCGGCAAATTCTTCGTCAAAAGCACTCAGCTCGATGCCATTAGGCGTCTCGATAGCAAAGAGCGTATCGCCCTTTTGCACGCGAAGCCGTTCGAGTATCTCTTTTGGCAAAACAACCCCTGTCGAATTACCCACGGTTGTGACTTTTAGTTTGTTAGTCATGTAGTTATTATAACGGACGTTATAATATTGCGTCAAGAAAATTCTTCTCTCCTGTTCTTAGTATTCAGCATTCATTATTCTGCATTCTGAATTGTCAGTCTGGTCCACTTTGGTCCACCTGGTCCGGACCGGACCAAGAATTCAACAAAAACGCACAAAAAAGCCACGCGGTCGGCTGCCGATTCCTAAAAGGAGGAAAAGGAAACGCGCCTTCCGCGTGGAAAAGAATTGAAGACAGTAGTTAGTAGTCGGTAGTCAGTAGTCAGTAGTCAGCAGTTGAGGGTCGAGCCTTTACCGGCTACTGGCTACTATCTACTTGCTACCTGATCTGCGTCTCATACGACGTCTTGATCCTGAGCTGTTGGCTGCGACTGAGCTTGACGTGCTTGCCGCGTTCGATGACGACGGCTCCGACGCCGAATGCCGCGCCCATTGCCGCACCGACGCCTGCTCCGATCGGACCGATGATCGCGCCTGCAACTGCACCGGCCGCGGTCGCTCCGCCGACTTTGATAGCGTCCGACTTGAGCGAACTCTTCCCGACAGCCGTGCCTTCGTTATCGACACGCTGGACGTTGTCGCCTTTGACGGCCACGACTTCCATCAGCGTGCCGTTGAAATTGCTCCAGCGGTTGTCCGTCAGGATGATGCGGTCAAACGTCAGAGCCAATTCGCTGCGGCGTTTGAGCCGGCCCGGTGCCTGGATCTTTTGCACGCGGCCTTCGACGGTCGCACCAGCGATCTCGGTCGGCGAGATGATCTTTGCGGTAAATTTGTCGCCCGTGCGGCTGCGGTCGGTCGAAAGATCGTCCTGCAGCTCGATGATCAGCTCGGTGTCACGCGGGATCAATATCGTCGCCGAACTGTTGTCCGGATACGTCACCGGTACGTTCTGCGTCGTGTCCGTTTGGTACGAGGTGTTGGAGTAAGTGGAATTGTTGTTGTTATTATTTTGGATCGTGACCGGCTCGGTCGTCGTGCCGCTGGATTGCGTGGTATTCGGCGTCACAGTCTGGACAGCGACGTTTTGACTCTCGCCAACAAGCACTCCGCCGCGGCGTTTGAGATTTGTGGGCAGGTTAGCGTCGAAACCACGGCGTTCAAATCCCGTATCGTATCCGGACTCAAAACCTTGCTGGTAGCCGTCCTTGTAATCTTCAATCGTGCCGTAGTCCTTGTTGAAGGCGCGGTTTGCCTTGCTATAGTCGGCGTGCCGCGAATAGCTTTTTGCCACGCTGTCGATCGTGTCGCGATATCCGGCCATATATCCGTCCGAGTATCCGGTGCGATACCCGCGCTGCAGAGCAACGCCGTCCTGCGTCTGTGCCGCAACAGGCGTGACGAGTGCCGCCGGAATTACCAGCGTTGATATGATAGTGCTTAACACAACTAGGCCGAGGCCTTTTTTCAAGTTCATTATCTGTTCTCCTTCGTTTTACTGCCGGAATGGCAAGAAATGTAATATCCGCAATAGTTATACATCAATCTCTGAGAACTTACAAGAACTTTTTTCAATTTTATTTTCACGGCATTGATCTAAATTCTTAATCGACTGCTTAACAAAGCTGATGAAATTATGCAAAAAAGGCAGTGAACGTATGTTGCGTTTACTGCCAAAGCATCAAGGAGGAGCAAATTGTTAGAAACTCTTGCGGAATAGGTACGAGGCTCGGATAAAGAACGTGCGGCTGTCACGCATGAATCCGGGCTCAAAAGCTCCGTTGTAGGGATTAAAGCCATTGCGGGTCAGGTTGTCGTTGTATCCGGCGTAGAATGCCGTACCCGGGCTCGGCGTCCAGCCGACGAGAGCTTGCCCTGCATACGTATTGCCTGTGCTTTCGTAATCAAGACGAAAACGGGTAAATATGAACCGGGTAAAATAATAGGTCGAGCGAACACTGACAATATCCGAATCGTACGAACGCAATTTGTTGTCGTTGCGCGTGAGGCGGCTCTTGTTGTAGCTGACCGAGACGCTCCAGGGATCGACCGGTTTTAGCGACAAATAGATGCTTGCATCTCGCTGGTTACCGGGACCTGGGTTCTGCAGACCTGTGACAGGATCGAAATAGAAAAAATCGAATGCGTTGCGGATCATGCCGCCAAAGAATCCATAGCTCAGACGTTTGTTAGGTGTCTGGTCAAAATTAAATGAGACAAACTGCTGGTGTGTGGAACGTGTCGGGGCACCGAGAAAAGTGCCGAGCGGCCTCGTCGGAGAACGCTTGAGGCCAAATTCTTCTTCAAAGATCTTTTCGTAAGACACGCCCGTCGCAAAATTGATATACGTATTTCGTTTCAGGCTGATGTTGCCATTCGTCTCGACGTTATAAGCGGTCAATCGCCCGCTCCAGTCATAATCGACGCCGGCCATTTGGTTCCACTGAGCACGAATGATCTTTTTCTTAGAATCTGACTTGGTCGAAAAGCGGTTAAAAAAGAAAGCATTGTTGGTATTAGTTCGTCGCGTAAAACCAGAATCTGCGCGATAGAATTTGCTCTTGCCGCCAACCTCAAAAAACCAGCCATGTGTCTCGGTCGTGTAGTCGAGATTAAAGTAATAGCCAAGTCCGTTGCCGACCCGATATCTTTGATATGTTCCGTTTCGCAGAGGATCCGAGCTTGTTAGACCGGTTCCGCACACCTCACGATTTCTTGTCGCCTGTGCTGCATTTAGCGTGGGTTCAAATTCTGGATCGAAGACGCACCGCTTTGAGGTTGTGCCAACAACCTGAAACTGTGAGGTCATTTTGGGGTTCCATTTAATACGTCCGTCAAAGCCGCTAAGTAGATTTTTCTGCTCCGGAAATCCTCGGTATGTTGCGAAAAAACCGAGATTATTTTCCTTTCCGAAATCTCTCTTAAACCGAACTATTCCAAACATCGCGTTCTTATCTAAAAACTCATTTCGCGAGCATTGGATACGGGGATCTAGCCGCTGTCGTTCGAGACACTGAGCATTCAGAGTTCTTTCGTGCTCGCTATAGTTTCCCGGGGCATTGTCAGAGGCTGCGAGAATGCCGAACGAATTTCTGCCGGACTTGCCGGAAAGTTTGATGGCAACATCGGGATCAACTATATTTCTCGAATAAAAGACCTGAAGCGGCGAGCGGAAAATATCTACGCCCTCAAGGAAGAACGGCCGTTTTTCCTCGAAAAAGATCGGAAATCGCTGGTTGGCGGTAACCACCGGGGCATCGGCCTCGATCTCAGCGAAATCCGGGTTGATGGCTGCGTCGAGGGTGATGCTGGGCGTTAACGTATATTTGAGCGTCACGCCGATCTGCTTCTTGATCGGCTGATTTACAAATCTGCCGGCGGCGACCTCGTTTGCCTGTACACGGCTGCCCGTCTCACTCAAGGTAATGCTTGGAACAACCTCGAGCGTGCGCTCATATTTAATATCATCAAGCCCGCTGATCTTACCGTGTTTGATGAGAAAGCCCGAGACGTTGCGATCGTCCGGCAACCACTGGTCAAATTCGTCATTGAAACGATCAATGTTTCGAGCAGCGTTAAAGCCCCACAGTGTGCCTTTTCCGGTCTTGTAGCGCAGTGATTTGAAAGGTATCTTGACCTCGACTGACCAACCCCAATCCTCGATGACGCCTTTAGATTCCATTACGATATCGACAGAGAAATCTGCTCCTTGGCCTTCTGTATATATCCCGTCTTGTTGGATACCAAGCGGATTGAATCCCAGTACGTATGCACGACGCTGATCGTTGTAGGTATCAAGCCACATCCGTACATTGTCTTCGCCAAAGACGGTGTCA
>JBEBGA010000420.1:0-2408 GCA_040081695.1 Pyrinomonadaceae bacterium | reverse complement strand
TTGGTGAGCGAATCCCAAGTCTTAAGGGCTGACGCATAATGCCCGCGGATGCTCTCCATGCCCTCGAGCGTCCAGCGCATATACTCTTCGGCCTTGTCTTCTTCGAGATTCACCTCGGCCTGTTCGCTAAAAACGACCGTCTCGCGAATGCTTGCTTTGCCGGCGATCAGATCATCGCAGATCTTGAGCAGACGCTCGACGGCTATCGGCGAACGCGAGATGGATTTGTGCGTTTTGATCTGGCCGCGCTCGATGCGTTTTGCGATGACTACCTCGCCCTCGCGGTTAAGCAGAGGCACGACGCCCATTTCACGCAAATAGAGGCGAACAGGGTCATTTGATTTGTCTAGGACGCCGGCGGAAAGGTCGAGATCTAGATCCTCTTCCTCCTCCTCGGCGGCCTCTTCTTCGTCGTCGAGGGCCATGCTTGAGGCGCGTTCGAGCAACTGGGCGTCAGTCTCGGCGACCGAGACATTTGCACCCTCGAGGCGTTCGAGAACGTCTTCGATCTCGTCCGCGTTCAACATATTTTCAGGCAGCTCGCGATGGAGCTGGTCAAGGCTCAAACCTTTCTTTCGGCGACCGAGAGCCACCAATCGGTCAACCAGGTCTTGTTTTTCGTCGTAATCAGGCATATTCAGTGATAAGTGTTATTCGATTATGTATAGGTGTAAATCGTTGTTCGTAATATATTTATAAACGATTTACGGCCCAAAAATGTTTCATTTCGGGGCGTCAAGTCTAAACCGAAAAGTATATCACAATTCGACGATCCGCTGTTGCAGATCACGGCGGATTTTTTCGAGTTCGAGCTGTTCGTAGGTGAGCTGGTTAAACCGTTCGGCGTCGCCGGATTGTTCGGCCAGCGTCGCTTCGCGGCTGATCTCCATGATGCGGTTGGCGATCGCCATGTTGCGGAGAGCAAAGACGCAATTCTCAGCCTCGTGGAGCACGGCGTCCATCACGTCCTCTTTTGCACGTCGCGGTGTCCCGGTGAGCAGGCTGTGCGCAAGATCGACGGCGTTTTCATCGTCGCCGATGTGTTCGAGCAAAGTTTCGGGCGTGATTTCGCGTTTCGAGGCGTGTATATCGTTGAACGCGGCAAAAAGTTCGGCGGTCGATAGGTTTTCAAAATCACTTGGCTCAAGTTGCGGCAAGATCGCATCGCGTAAGTCGCGGTCGAAAACGAGCAGCTCCAGCAGTTGACGTTCCGCGATGGTGATCTTTGCACGGGCGGCACGCGAGACTTTTTGGGTAATATTCGTTGCGGGTGCGTTGTGAGCAGGGCCGAGTGACGACCACAGTTCGCGACGCAATCCGGCGTCCTCAATGTGAAAATACGTCATCCCTTGGTCAAAACTCTCGCGTTTTTGGATATTGTTGCGGATCGCGGCAATGACAGGCAGAAAATCTTCGATCGCCTCGGCCTTTTGCTTGGCGTTGTTCATGTTGCGGTCTTTGACCGCTGCCTCAAGGGCGAACCGCAAAAACGCAGTCGCTTTGCCGCGGGCCTCGTTATAGGCGTCGGTGCCATTTTCGCGGATAAAATCGTCGGGGTCCTTGCCATCGGGCAGCACGAGCACCTTGATGTCAAATTCCTGCGGCAACAGATGCTCGATCGCTCGGCGGGCGGCTTTTATGCCGGCGGCGTCGCCGTCGTAATTGATGACCACCTTTTTCGCGAAGCGGCTGAGCAGCTTTGACTGCTCCGGCGTAAACGCCGTGCCGAGGCTCGCGGCGACGTTGGTAATGCCAAACTGGGCAAGGGCGATGAGGTCGAGATAGCCCTCGACGAGGATGGCAAATTTCTTTTGACGGATCTCGTCGCGGGCTTGGAACAGGCCGTAGAGATGCTCGCCCTTGGTGTAAGCGGGGGTTTCGGGCGAATTGAGATATTTTGGCTGGTCGTCGGGGTCGAGCGAACGGGCACCAAACGCGACCGGACGGCCGTTAATGTCCAGCACGGGGAACATTATCCGCCCGCGAAAGCGGTCAAAAGTCCTTTCTTTTTCTTCGTTTACAGAGACGAGGCCGGACTGGATGATGAGCTTGTCATCGGCACCAAAATCACGAAGCACACCGAGCAGTCCGTCCCACGAATCGGGCGAATATCCGATGCGAAACTGCTGTTGTATCTTCGTCGAGATGCCGCGAGTCTCAAGATATTCTCTCGCTTGTTTTGCCTTTTTGCTTTTGCCCTGCAGCTCCGTTTCCCAGTATTCGAGTGCGACTTGGTTTAGCTCGATGACCTGTTCGGCGATCTGTTTTTTCTCTTCGCGCTGTTTTTTGCCGCGTTCGTACGAAACATCATCGACCGGCTCGGGCAGCATCACGCCGCTGATCTCGGCGACACGCTTGACCGCCTCGGGGAAGTTGAGCCCCTCCATTTCCATCAGGAAATTGTACGC
>JBEBGA010000096.1:0-9311 GCA_040081695.1 Pyrinomonadaceae bacterium | reverse complement strand
GGTTAAAACGGATGATATATCGGAGCTTCGTGCTGCTCTCATCGACCCGATATTCTTTTTGGCAAGAGAAATAGTCTCGGGCCGAGTTTCCGGCATGGGATCTTATGCCGGTATATCAAGGTTAGCGTCGGCTGATCTTCCATCAAATGAAGCCCTAAAAAATGCGTTCCTTACGTTCGCCAAGAAACAAGGAGCGTGGAAATTTACCGATAAACAACTCACCTCCGAGACCGCTTTTATAACACTTCGTCTTCGCTACTACATTGCGATGGCTTCGTTCGGTGTCAATGCTGCCCAACAAGTCCTGACCGAAAACGACCCGCAGGTCGCCAAAGCCATCGAGATCCTACCCCGTGCCGGCCAGCTTGCCCAAATGGCCGCTAAACAAAGGCTCAATAAATAAAAAACTCTGCCGCCCTTTCAGAGCGGCAGAGGCAATAGACCAAACGCAGTTTATGTTAGAAACTAAGCTTACCTGAGAACTGTATTCTACGTGAGTTGTTTGCAACACCCGCACCCGGATTCCGGCTAGAATCAAACAATTTGCCAAACTGAGGCGAAAACATGGTCATGTTGTCGTTCTGAGCCGAAATATCAAAGTCGACATGATTCGTCAGATTCCTCGCATCGACACGAAAATCAAACGCCCAACGTTCGCCAAACCTGAACTTTCGCAAAAGCGACATATCGGTCTGGAAATATGGGGCATTGCGGAAGAAGTTTCTTCCTGTATTACCGATCGTTCCCGGGGTGGGAACAGAAAACATCGCACGCTGGGCGGCACTAAAAAAGGTGTTAGTGCCAGCCTCAAGAAAGACCGACCCCATATTTGGAGTACAGCCAGTGCAATTTGCCGGCGTCTGGATAATATTACCCAAAGTCAGACGTCCCGAGTACACGGTGAATGGTCTTCCAGACATCTGAATAGTCGTTCCCGACACCTGCCACCCGCTGACAATGTAATTCACAACACTGTTCGCCGGATTGATCCATTTCCCTTTACCAAATGGCAATTCGTAGACATAGGTCGCTTGGACAACATGCCGGCGGTCAAAATCGGAATACGCATAATTCAGATTTCTATTACGATTGTCGAACGGAGTACTCGACCCAGCCTGTGAATTGCCCGTATTTATGGTGCTAAGTGATGGATCCCATGATCGATTGTCCTTCGATGTAGACCATGTGTAAGCAACCTGGAAGCCGAGTCCGTTAGTCATCCTACGCTTAAAAATGAATTGTAGCCCGTGGTAATTCGAGTAATCATTACTATCAAAAACATTAACACCACCATTGAACTGCGGAAACTTTTGAAAGTAGTAAGGGCTAAACCCGCGTGAAGTCAAGGATGTTGCCCCAGACTGACGAGCCAGCGTCTGTGCGGAAGAACCGACATTTCCATCAGTTAAATTTGTCGAAAACTGGGTTCTGAATGCAACCGAGTTACCCGTAGCCAGGCCGCCCGTTAAAAGCGATGCTAAACAATTTGTATTAGCCGCACCGGCCGCATCTTGAGCCTGAATGAACGCTTGTACAAATGTCTGAGACCCACATCGAGGATCGGTTGCAAATATATCAACCTGATTGGCGTTATATCCGCCGGTAAGGTGTACACCGCGCTTTCCAATATAGTTAAACTCAGCGACATACCCGTTAACGATCTCGCGTTGGAAGCTAGCGGACCATTCGTGGATCTGGGGGAACTGTAGGTCAGGATCGATCACGCTCGTGCTAAGGGCACCAAAGGCCGCTGGCTGACGTGCCTGAGCAGGAGTCTGTGTCGGGATCAACCCGGCAATGACCGGAGCAACGTCACGATATAGGCCACCTGCCTGCCCAAAAGCTGTATTCGTCGCTCCAAGTGTATTGCCGAGAGCACTCTGAAAGATTGATGAGCCAAACAAAAATGTAGCAATTCGGTCCGACGCCAGCCTGTAATTTGCCCTGATCGAGGTTTTGCCTGTCTTAAAGGGATCCCACGCAAACCCGACCGAAGGTAAGATTTTTCCAAAGTCCGTATCGAATAACTTACCCTCAACAAACTTTATCGTATTTGACGGAGCCGCTCCAAGTTTCATTGGCTGGTCAGGAACAAGGATGGGCCGACCATCTATCGCTGGCGTTGCTTTTATCTCCCAGCGAACACCGATGTCGAAAACAAGGTTTGGTCGAAATCGCCAATTATCCTGGAAGTAAAAATCGTATTCCTTGTATTTTGCCTTGTTTAGCCAGCGAGAACCCGGTGACAGGAATGAATTTGGATTGGAGGGATCCGCAACAAAGGCCCGGGAAACCGAATTAACCCGCCCTAAAAAGTCTGCTATTGTGCTGTGCAGCCGTGTAAGGTCAGTTGAATTAATACCGGAGGTATTTGCGGGAATATTAAAATTTGAATACCCTGCTGACGAGGTACCAAAGCTAAACCTAATCTCTGGATCGATCGCCGTCCCGGCCACTCCGGCACGATCATCCTTATGTAGGTTGAATCTAAAGTTGATCCCGGTCTTTATCGTGTGGTTCCCTTTCACCCAGGTCAAATTATCCACGAGTTGATTTGTGGTAACACCACGAGCGTTATACGAAAAGTTGGTATTTATATCCGTCGGAAGTTGGAAAACAAAGGCGTAATTCGGGTCGGGTTGAGGGGTAGCAAATGAAAAGAAGTATTTGCTGAACCCGTAAATAAACTCATTTACAACTGTAGGCGAATGCGACCATCGCCAATTCACTGCGAGATTTTTTGGCGTTCGAGCCGTATCGACAAAATTAGGAGCATTCGGGAACCTTGGGCGGCCACCATTCCCTGCGTCGCCAAGGCTGGTTTGGCTACCCTGAGCGTAGCGAATGTATGACGAATGCCGTTCGTTGAACGTAAAATCAAACTTTGTAGCGAGGTCATACTGTCTCTCCCTTTGGGGCGCTGCGAAACTAAATCCCGCCGTGTTCAATCCGTCACCTGATGCGAAATTATTCGGCAGCGGCATCGAATTGATGTAGCCCATTAACGTTGGGTCAAAACTTGTCGCTAAGCCGGGTGTCTGAGCGGTAGCTATGTTATAGCTCGATATACACGGCTGATTGGTCGGTGGAGGCCCTCCAGTACAGGCCGGAAGAACCGGATTCCCAAACGCATCAACTGCCGCGGTCGCGGTTCCGGCGGGAGCATTTGCCCGCCCGACCACATAACGGTACAGGCCAGTCCTTGCAGCTTGGGTATAAACGGTTCTAGTTACAACAGCCGTATCATACGCACGCAGGAGCTGAAGATTTACGAAAAAGAAAGCCTTGTTACGCAACAACTTAAAAGGCTCACCCTCTCCAAATCCAAAATTAGAAAGCGGTCCGCCCATGCTCCCGCCAAAAATATGCTGAACGAACTGCCCTTTAGGTTGTTTCAGAAGTGTTTCTGCATAACTTTTCGCATTAAATCTAGGTGTTTGATAATACTCAAATAGATTTCCGTGGAAATCGTTCGTGCCCGAACGTGTAACAAGTGTGACTTGGGCACCGCTGCTACGTCCGAGTTCAGCAGTGAAATTACTTGTTACGATCTGAAATTCTTGTACCGAATCCGGATTTGGTCTCAATGGAGTAAAATTCGACCCACCAGCCGTCGACTCGTTAATATCGATGCCGTCCAGCGTAAAATTAAAAGCACGGTCACGCGAGCCGTTTACATTCACACCACCGCCGGTATTTCCACCAAAAACAACGCCCGGCTGAAAATTAAGTAGATCGAGTGGGTTCCGTCCACGGGCACCCACGATCGGCAGCGCTTCAAGTGTTTGCAGTTCAATAGTTGTACCCAAGTTTCCAGAGGTACTAGTCTGCACAGCTTCAGCTCCGCCGGTGACTGTGACCGATGCAGATACATCACCCGCTTGTAAGACAATATTTACTGTCGTCGGCTGGTTTACATAAGCGGCATTGCCCGTTGAAACGGTCTTCTTAAAACCTGCCCGCTCGACGATAATGTCGTAAGTACCCGCCTGAATCAGGTCAAATGTGTAAAGACCTGTCTCGTTCGTCTGGGTCGTAAGACCATTACCGGGACCGTTACGCTTAAGCATGACTGTTGCTCCTGCAACAACTGCACCCGACGAATCGGTAACTGTACCGGTAATTCGCGAGGTCGTGCCTTGCGCAAAACTTGCGCCCACAAGCGCAAACGTAACGACAAAAAGCGCAAGCGCCTTGATAAAATGCTTTCTTAACATCTGTTTCCCTCCCAAGAAATAGATCGCTGATCAAATTTTGTGATATGTAAACGTAAAACTAACGGAAATTGTTATGAAATATAACACAGTTTTACAAAAGTGTTAATTAAAGCGGAGGTAAAAAGCAGATTTTTTTGATTATTTTTTGAAGTGTAAAATTAGTCCTTTTGCACCAACAGCCCAGCCGTACTTTTTGTCCATATACAGGCCGTAAATGCGATCGCGTGTGCCGCTTTCCTGACGGATCCACGACTTGCCTTTATCGCCTGAACGGAGGATCAGTCCGGCGTATCCCACGGCCCAGCCGTTCTTGTCATCGGCAAAATCAACCCGCATAAATGTGTCTTTGAAATTCGTATCGACCTTTTCCCAAAACGAGCCGCCGTTCTCTGTGCGGAGGATGATGCCTGATTTGCCAACAATATAGCCCTCTTTACCGTCTCGAAAATCGACGTTATAAAGCGGCACCGTGGTATTAGAGTTTTGTTTTACCCAAGTGTTGCCTTCGTCGGTCGACGCCAAAACAACGCCGTTGTCGCCAACGATCCAACCGCGGGAATTACCATCAAAATCGAGATGAAACAGCTCTGTCTTTGACGGAACGGTGATGCGCCGCCAAGTATCGCCGCCGTCCTCGGTCCGCATCAGCAGCGAATCGACCACAATATCGTCGTCTCCGCTTGTTCGCAAAACCGAACCGACCACGTAGCCGCGCTTTTTATCGGAGAATCGAATACTCAGAAACTCTGGTCGTGCAGCCCCAAATTCCCCACTACGGTAGATCCGTATCTCCTGCCAGGTCCGGCCGGCATCACGCGTGCTGTACATCTTTCGCCCGGCGACGAGGTAGCCGTTGTCGTCGTTGCGAAAATAGATCTCGTTAATGTCTTCGTCCGTGTTGAGTGGGTAGGGTGTCCAGGATTTGCCGCCGTCGGTCGTCGAGGCAAGATAGCCGCTGTCGCCCGCGATCCAGCCTTTGTCAGAGCCGGTGAAATAAACGGCGACCAGATCATTCTGCGTATTTGCCGAACGCTGAACCCAAGCGTTCTGTGCAAATGCACCGACCGCTGATGTAATTATTAGTAATAAAAGGAATATAAAACTTTTCAATACATAGCCTCCGACAAAAAAAGGTGATCTCCGATAACTAGAATAAACATTCCACTCTCGAAAATCACCTTATCCGATGTTATTGCGTCAGGATCGGTTTACCGCAAACTTTATTTCGTGATGCGATAGACCATTCCCTTCCACACGACGACGACCTGTTCGCCGAGCGAGAGATACGGGGCGAGGCCCGGTTCGCGTTCTATCAGTTTGAAGTATTCATCGCTCGCAAACTTTACGCCTGTTTCCGGCCGCTCGGAGTTCGGATTGAAATCAGAATCGACCCATACGCCGTTTTGGTTGATGAAGTTCTTATTAGCAACGAATTGATTGCTCTGCGTATTTCTCAAAACGATCTGCTCCCGAACGTCCTTCTTATCTTCATCATACAGCCCTGAGTTCATTTTCATAGCATTTTGCTGCGTACTCATTGTAACGGCACCGGCTCCGCTCTTTTCTTTGGCGCGATCCTGGCCGTCGAGCATTATTCTAGCGGCGGCAGGAGCGTCGCGGCTGATATTCGCCATCGAACCGTCCGTCGCAAGATACGATGTGTAAGGTGTCACGAGTCCGTACCGCGTACCAAGATCAATGACCTCGTCGCGAACCTCTTTAGTCTCGCCGTTATTGCGGATCTGCTCAAGCAGCCAGCCGACACGCCGGCTCGCCCACAGACGGGGCAAAAAGCTGTTCTCGTCGGAGCGAACCGGAAAATCGAGGTTTGTGTAGTTAAAGACCCGACTCTCCGTTCCGGCTTTACCCGTCAGCTTTAGCGTGATGTTCTTGAGATCGTTGGTATTTTTATAACGCCCGATTATCGTCATCTGCATCCCGCGGAAAATATCCGTTAGCTTTCGTGGATACGTGAATTCGGTCAAAAGCGGGCCAAAATCCAGATCAAGATCGGCAAGTACCGGCGAACTCACTTTTTGGAAAAAGCTCGAAACCTTGATCTCAAGATCTTCTTTTGGTTGGACGTAATCCGAGATGCCCGAGTTTTCCGTACCGATCTTATCAAGCAAAGTCGTGTTAACGTCATATCCAAACCCGAACGGGAAAATACGAACATCGACGCTCTTGGCGTTTTTCAGATTGCCAACGATCTTGTCAACATTCGTCTCGCCAACCGTCGGCAAACCGTCGGTCATAAACACCAGCATCTTTGGCCGGTCGCTTTTCTCAAATTGTTTTAGGCTCGCGATAAGCGAATCGTTGATGTTCGTACCGCCGTTCGGTGAAAGCTTTTCGACAAAATCCTCGCCGCGTTTCTTGCCTGCGGCGTTCGCGGTTATCAGGCCGCGTTCCATCAGGTGTTCTTCGCCGGCAAAGTTAATAATATTGAACCGGTCGCCGTCACGCAGCGTCCTCACACCAAACAGCAGGGCCTTTTTGGCCTTGTCCATTTTGCCCTCGTCGGCCATCGAGCCCGATGTGTCGAGCACAAAGATGATGTCCTTGCTCACCAGTTCTTTTTCGGAAATGTTGTCTTTTGGCGAGAGCATCAGCAAAAAGTAGCCGTCCTTGCCAGGCTCGCGATAGGTGACGAGCGACATGCCAAAATCGTTGTTCGACAGGCCGTAGAACAGCGAAAAATCGCTGTCGTTGCTGGTCGTTTCAAAAGATATTTTCGCCGCCGTCTCGCCTTTGTTCGTCACATCGATCTTGTGCGAAGGCGAATAGATATTTCTCAACGCTTCTTTTCCCACGATCTCGATCGAACCCGAAACGGTGCCAAACTGCTGCTTTGGCCCTTGAGGGATCGGCACAAGTTTGCCATTGCGGCGGTCATAAACGGGGTCCTCAAACTGCCGCCCGCGATTGGCCCAGACATTTCGTCCGGTCCCAAGCGGATAGCGATAAGCGACGGTGCCCGAATCGGCCTTGAGCACCTCGGTGTATGTCATTTCGAGTTTCTTGTCAGAATTTGGCGGAATCGGAAAGATCGAGGCCTGGAACAGGTCTTTGCCCGCGTATTCGAGCAAGCCCGGATCTTTTTGCCGCCGGACTATCTCGTCATATATCCTGCGCGCCTCTTGCCGCGAACGCACTTCGCCGACCAGCTTTTTGCCGTTTTCCCAGATCGCAAATTCCACTATCGACGCCGTTTCGGGTATCGGGAAAAAGTACGTACCCTCAAGCGTAAACTGCGTGTCGTTCCTAAACACCTGCTCGACGTGCGTCGTCGCCACCTGGCCGTTAATTTTAGTGTCAAGCTTGATCGATTTGACCGGCAAAGCGCTCGGCAGCGGCTGCGGCAAGGGCCGTGGCCTGCACGGACGCGTATCGCAGACTATCGGGATAATAATGCCCTGTGCTGGCGTCGTAGAGGTAAAAAGAAATGCGGAAAAAGCAATGCCGATGGCAGCGGCAAAAGATCTGTGAGTCATAATGTTCTCCCAATTGGTAATACAGCCCCGGTGCCTGAACTCTAGGTTAGACAATAAGAGAACGAGTGAGGTTGTATGTTCTTGCAGGAAATTTGATGAGAATTCTTGGTCCGGTCCGGACCAGGTGGACCAAGGTGGACCAAAACGGATCCCGGCTTTGCCGTAAACGCACTGCGGCGAGGCTTGCCTCGACGTTAGCGTTATAAAAAGACTTAGCGGCTACGCCGCCGATCCCTTTGGAGGCGGAGCCTCCGGTGACGTTGTTGGCGTATTACGTCGAGGCAAGCCTCGCCGCATTACAAAGCGGCAAGCCGTAGGAAGAATCGGCGATTTGTGTCGGAACTCCAAACGTTGACTATTTATCGACCGGAGGATCGGTCAGGGCGTCGTCGATGTCTTTTTCGAGTTTAAGACGGAGTTTTTCGACCAGTTGATCGGATTTTTGCAGCGTGACTGCGACATTTGCTTTGTTATTTACGATCTCCATCAACAGCGACTCAAGATTAGATCGCTCGGCGGCGATGCTTTTGCGGCGGTTTTCGCGAATGTCTTCGGGTTTCATCGAACCCGCGAGCTGCAATGTCCGTTCGATCATCTCGGGACGAATGTCGTTATTTAGCTGATCGATACGAGTTTTGACGGCGTTCTCTTTTTCGATCATTTCAAAAAGCTGTTTGCGAAGGCTATCGCTACGCTGCTCGGCACGCGTCAGAATATCTAGATTGAGCAACATTCGCTTTTGTTTCTCGTCGTAGGTGCTGTTTTGATTTCCCTCAAGCTTTTTGATGCGCTCGTTTAGCTCGCGAATATTGGCGGCGTTGACGTTAGCGTTTGTCGGCGTTTTGGCGGGCGTCGGCTTTACAGCCTCAAACTCCGTCAGGTCATCTGCACGGCTGATGATCTCGGCACCGCTAAGGATAGGCGGTGTTGCCATCGGCTTTGGTGTCTTTTTAGGCGTCTGGGCATTTGTTTGTAAAACACACGCTGCCAATAACGTTGCCGACAGGAGGGTTCCTTTTACTAAAAGTCTCATCATACTTTCACCTTTTTCTCTTTGTCTGGGATAAAATCGCCCCTGACGATCTCGACCGCGTTTTTTGCAAGCCCGACAAACGGTATGGCGTCGATGCCGGAATTTAGCAGGCCTTTGCCGACGCCTTTATTTTTGATATCGCTGCCGACTAATACGACCGCGACCACTGTGCCGCCAAACGGGACCATCTTGGCCACCCGTTTTGCCACTTGCCAGCCGCCCGCGTGAAGCAGCTTTCGCTTGATAGTTTTCTTGCTGTCCGTCATCTTGGTCGAGTGTATACTTGCAATGATCTGATGACAACAGCATACTTTTCTTTGCACGAAACCCGCGGGGATAAGTTTCATTTTCGCTAATAATTCTGACGCTCGCAGTCGATAAGATATCAAAACGCTACGGCAATGCCTGGGCATTGAAAGATGTGTCGTTCGAGGTCGAAGGCGGCAGCGTCATCGGGCTCTTTGGTGCGTCCGGCTCGGGCAAATCTTCCTTGCTCAAGGTCATCGCCGGCAGCGTAAAACATAACGGCGGCACCATCTCGCTCGACGGAACCGACATCACTGCCGT
>JBEBGA010000095.1:0-9315 GCA_040081695.1 Pyrinomonadaceae bacterium | reverse complement strand
AGCCCGAGACGATCACGAATAAAATTAAAGCTGCCGTTGGTCGAAAGCGTCGCCGAGGTCAGGATACAAGTCTCAACCTTGTCAAAGAGTTTTTCTTGCAACAAAGACGAGACATCGACCGGTGACGCTTGCAAGAAAATGCCGCGGCCGCGGCGTTCGAGCCAATAAACAAAGTTGCGGTCGGCCTGCTCAACGATAAATTTCAGATCGAACCGCGTCTGCCTTACACGACGAACGACGCTGTCGGCTTCGGGCAGCTTTTCGCTAAACACATCTGTCTCGGCCTCAAGCCGTGCGAGAGCCTCGTCGAGTGCGTGAAACGCCTCGCCAAGCGGCGAGAGTATATCTTCGCCGTCGATGCCTCGATGCGAAAATGCATCGGCAAGCAGCGGAAAACGCCCGTCGGCATCGCGTGCCTGTTTGAAACGCACCCAAAATTGCTCGGCAAATCCGTTAATGCGAGACGCTGACCTCGTGATCTGAGTCGCCGCAACGGCATCGCTGATCGGCAAGACGCTCGCGTCGCGGGCAAGTTCTTCAAGCTGAAAATTCGAGACCTGAAAGCCAAAATAATCCGCCGCGATGTCTTCGATAAGATGAGCCTCGTCAAAGATGACCGCTCCGTAATCAGGTATCACCTTGCCAAACTGGTTGCCGCGAACGTTAAGATCGGCAAAAAACAGGTGATGGTTGACGATCACAATATCGGCAGCCTCGGCACGTCCACGCATCCGCGTGATAAAACATGGCTCGTAATCGGCACATTTTTGGCCTATGCACGTTTCGCTTTTGGCGCTGATGCGATTCCAAAACGGAAGATTTTCCGGCAGATATGTCAGCTCGGCTCGGTCGCCTGTCTGCGTTTCGAGCGACCATTCGCGAACCTCTTTGAAATGGTCGATCTCACCGACGCCGTCGAGGATCGGCTGATGATCGGATTGGAGCATACGATAGATACATGCGTAATTTGAACGCCCTTTCATATACGCCGCCGAGAATTTTTTGGGCAGGATCTGCTGCAAAAAAGGTATGTCCTTTTCCATCAACTGTTCCTGCAAATTCTTGGTGCCCGTCGAGATGATGATCCGTTTCTTTTTCTTCGCGACCGCCTCGATCGCGGGTATCAGATACGCGAGCGTCTTGCCCGTGCCGGTACTTGCCTCGACGATAAGGTGCTTTTTCTCGTCAAAGGCTCGCGAGATCGCCTCGGCCATTTTGATCTGGCCGGTGCGATGCTCGTAATTTTCGTGATGTTTTGAAACAAGCCCGCCGGGGCCGAAAACCTGTTCCGCCAAACTATCGCTCATCGTATAACGCCTGTATTTATTGACTTTAGGCTAGTTTTAGGTGATAATCGCAGCTTACCACAATTTGCTGTTTACCGGATGTTGCCCCCTCTGCTGACCAACTCCGCCGCAGTTTTGATAATCATAATGCTATCAAATATCAAGGAGTCTGTCTGAATGAGCTTTTCTAACTTCGAGTCCGCCCGTGGTGCATTGCTTGCCCTGTTTGTTTTGGCGATCATTACCGCAATATTTGCATTGCCATTTCAACTCAGGACAAATGCGGCCAAAGGACTAAATCCGAAAACGGAAAGCCATGAGCGAGGACTCGAAAATTACGATATCCGGACAGACAAGACGGCTTATGACACGATCGCACTTTTTCGTTCTGCAGTTGGTAAAGATGCGGTCGCGGTCGCGGACACTCGCGATTTGTTTGTGAAGGGCGAGAACGAATTAAGAAAACGTGTGCCGACTCTCAAGGTCGAATATAACAACGACATCAGAATACCCGAGATCATTGCTCCCGACGTGCAGCAGGGAAAGGGCGTGTTTACAGGCCGCTCCAAGCAAAAACACTCCGACATCTTGCTCAACTTTCTGAGCGAAAATAAGGATCTCGTAGGTGCGGGCGACGAACAGATCAGCCAACTAAAGGTTGCGGCCGATTACACCAACCCCGATGGTAATTTGTCGTATGTCGAGCTAAATCAGGAAATCGGCGGTGTTCCCGTTTTTCGCGGCGAGATCAAAGCCGGTTTTACAAAAGGCGGCGAGCTTTTTCGCGTGGTCAATAACTTTGCTCCGGGGCTCGATTATTATTCGATCTCAAAAGATTTTGGCGATCCGTATGCGGCGGTTTCACACGCCTATCGGCATATCAACGCCGCAAGCTCGATGAAACGTGTTCGGCTAAACGACAAAACCTCAACTGATATCAAAGCAATTTTTGGCACGGGCGATTTTGCAACGACGGCGGAAAAGATGTATTTCCCGATTGAACCCGGTGTCGCCGTTGCGGCGTGGCGTGTACTTATTTGGCAGCCGGTCAATGCATATTACGTCATCGTCGATGCACACACTGGAACGATGCTATGGCGTAAGAATATTGGCGAAGACCAGACGCAGCCTGCGACCTATAACGTATATGCTAACCCTAACGCGATGGTCAATATCGCTGACAGTCCGTTTCCCCGCACGCCCGGACCGATCTCGCCTGACGGCACGCAGGGAGCAGGCATTGCCCGTACATCGATTACGCGGGTCGGCAACGAGGCTCCATATACTTTTAATCAACTCGGTTGGATAACAGACGGTGGAAACGAGACAGATGGCAACAATGTCGAGGCCGGACTCGACCGCGACATCACGAACGGCGTCGATACCTCAAATGGCCGGGTTACGGGCGTAGCGAGAACGTTTAATTTCCCGATCAACCCTTTCAACCCAAACACAAATACCGGCGATTCACCCGTCCCGGCAGGTGAGCCGACAGTCTCATCCAACACCCCTTATTGCGCGTCGATAACGCAGCCGCATGGCATGGTTGACTATCAGCGGGCGTCCGTGACCCAGCTTTTCTATATTGCCAACTGGTTTCACGATGAGACTTATATGCTCGGGTTTACTGAAGCAGCGAGGAATTTTCAGAATACCAACTTTACAGGACAGGGCGTCGGCAATGACCGCGTCACTGCCGAGGGGCAAGACTGCTCAGGTGCGAATAACGCAAACTTTAACACGCCTGCGGACGGCTCACGCGGTCGGATGCAGATGTACCTGTTCGTTGCTCCGACGCCTGATATCGACGGCAACCTCGATGCCGATGTCGTCATACACGAAGCCACGCACGGCCTGTCAAACAGGCTGCATGGTAACGCTTCGGGGCTGCAACTCGACCTCGCCCGCGGCATGGGCGAAGGCTGGTCGGATTTTTACGCCCATTGCCTGCTCAGCGAGCCAAGCGACCCGATCAACGCTATCTACACGATCGGCGCTTACGATACCTTTACCGCTCCGGGCGGTAATAACAACTATTACGGCATCCGGCGTTTTCCAAAAGCCGTGATGGCTTTTACCGGCGGACCGCTGAACAGGCCGCACAATCCGCTCACGTTTCAGGATATCGACACGACCAAGATCGACCTTTCGGATGGTGCATTTGGTCCGCGATTTAATACGACCTCTGATCAGGTACACAACATCGGAGAGGTCTGGAGCATCGCTCTCTGGGAAATACGCGCACGGATGATAAACCGCCTTGGATGGGCGGTCGGTAACCGCCGTGTGCTGCAATTTGTCACCGACGGCATGAAGCTCGCACCGCTAAACCCTACGCCGATCTCTGAACGCGACGCGATGATCGCTGCGGGATTGGCAAGCGGTACGGCGGACGATGTTGCGGATATGTGGGCGGGTTTTGCTCTTCGCGGTTTTGGTGTAGGGGCGAGCATACAAGTTTACGGCGGAGCAAGTACCGGCGGGCTCGGCACTGTGCGCGTTACAGAATCGTTTGCTCTCCCAAACCTTTTCCAAAGCCCAACCTTGACGTTGTCCGACACCATCGGCAATAACAACGGCATCGCCGATCCGGGTGAAACGGTCGCCCTGACCATACCGCTTACAAATTCGACCGGCATCGTCGCAAATACAACGACTTTGCAGATCGTCGGCGGCAACTCGGCAAATTACGGCACCATCAACAGCGGCACGACCGCAAGTCAGACGATCAACTTTACGGTGCCGGCGGGCACACCTTGCGGCAGCGTTGTCACGATAACACTCAACGTAAACAGCAGCCTCGGTGCGACCAGCTTTACGCGCACGATATCCGTCGGCACACCCGTTGCAACTTTTGTCCAAAACTTTGATAGCGTGGTGGCCCCGGCGGTTCCGGCCGGTTGGGCCGTCGCATCAGAGGGCGCCGAGACCTTGCCGTGGGTTTCAAATGCATCCGCGCCCGACACCGCTCCAAACTCGATGTTCGCAGCCGAGATCGACCCAGTTACCCCGAGCACAGGCGGCTCGACGAGCCTTACATCACCTGCGATGGCGGTTACTGTGCCGGCGGCCGCGTTCACGTTTATTCATCGCTACAACACCGAACCCGGCTTTGACGGCGGCGTCCTCGATATCAGCATACCGAGCGTCAACGGCGGTGCATTTCAGGATATCGTCACGGCGGGCGGCACATTTTTGCAAAATGGCTATAACTCGATCTTGCCCGCAACATCGACCAATACGCTTGGCGAACGTGCGGCTTGGTCCGGTAATTCCGGCGGCTACGTGACGACAGTCGTTCGTGTTCCGGCAGCGGCTGTCGGCCAAACTGTTCAGTTTCGCTGGAGACTTGGCTTTGATTCAAGCGTCACCGTGGCGGGAGGTGGGTGGAATGTGGATACGATCAGTTTTGCCGGTAACTATCAGTGCATTGTGACGGCGGCGGGCGTCGATATTTCGGGGCGGGTTTTTGCTAGAGGCGGCCGGGGCTTGCGCGGTGCGGTCGTAACATTGACCGATCAAAACGGCGTAATTCGTAACACCGTCACCGGGACGTTGGGTTTTTATCATTTTACCGATGTCGCCCCCGGCGGGACTTATGTCATTAGTATCAGATCGCGTCGATTTAGCTACTCGCCGCAGGTCGTGCAGGTCAATGACAACATCACGGGGCTCGATCTTTATCCGGAATGAGTCCGGTTTTGATAGAGTAAGTTTTACAGACTTTTGACCCGAAACTATCGTCAAAAATATGTAAAGTTTTACAGTTCAGGGGTAAAGTCCAAATGAGATCTAATAAACGCAGGCTCGCCGCCGTAAAACTCGCCGTCATCTTTGCCGTCGTTATAGGCGTGACACTAACCGTCCTGTACCGTGACGGCGGCACACGCGTCGAAGCCTTTTCCGGCGGGCCGCCTTTTGGTTACACAAATGCTCCCCTCGAAAGTAGCTGCGTCGATTGCCACGGGTCGTTTGCTCTCAATAGCGGAGAAGGCTCGGTCGAAATCCTCGGGCTGCCGCACGATTACAAACCCGGCCAGCAATATCCCGTCTCGGTCAAAGTATCACAAGAAGGTGCGATATTTTATGGTTTTGAGGTGACGGTGATCAACCGCCTCGGCGCTCAGGCGGGCACACTTAGTCTGACAGAAAAGATCCGTACACAATTTGATGAGGGGCCCGTCGGGCCAAACAATCTGTGGCGGCAGTACATCATGCATACGGGGTCGGGTTTGTTCCAGCAGAATGTTTTCGGGTCAAACACATGGAATTTTATTTGGACTGCTCCGGCGACAAAGGTCGGCAAGATCGATTTTTACGCTGCCGGTAACGCCGCTGACAGCAACGGCAATTCGAACGGTGATTACATCTACACCACCTCGTCGTCAACGCTCGCCGGTTCTGCACTGGCCAATTTTGACGGCGATCTGGCAAGCGATGTCGCATTTTTCCGCCCCGGGCAGAACAAGTGGTTTAGCCAGAATATTCTGACGAACGATACGATCAACACGACGTTTGGCGGACGCGGCGACCGGATCGCACCGGGCGATTATGACGGCGACGGCAAAACCGACAACGCAGTGTTCCGCGGCGGCAAGTTTCGTATTCAGCGCAGCACGCTCGGGTATCAAGAGATCACGGTTGGCACTGCCGCGGATGTTCCGGTCCCCGGTGACTACGACGGCGACGGCAAAACCGATGCGGCTGTATTTCGTGCGGCGACAGGCGAGTGGCTGTTGATCCAAACGACCGCCGGGGCTCAAACACTCAACCTCGGCCAGGCCGGCGATAAACCTGCACAAGGCGACTATGACGGCGATGGCAAGACCGACGTAGCAGTATTTCGTCCGTCAAATGCGACCTGGTACATCACCCGCTCCACGCTCGGCTCGACGTCGCAGGTGTATGGGACAAGCACGGACCGTCCCGTCCAAGGCGACTACGACGGCGACGGCTTGACTGATATCGCTGTCTTTACAAAATCGACCGGCACCTGGGGGCTTAACCGTTCGACCGACGGAAACACGACCGTCACGCTCGGCTCTGTCAACGACATCCCGGCACCTGCTGATTACGATGGCGACGGCAAAACGGACGTGGCCGTCTATAGTCCGCCGATCTCAGCCGCCACCGGCAGCTGGCGTATCCGCAAGAGCACCGACGCAACGCTCTACACCCTAAACCTCGGCCTAAACCGCGACGTCCCCATCGCCTCAGGCTACATCGCACAGTGAAACAAAAAAAGGATTCGAACCCCCGATAAATGGCGCAAGCCCGCACGGAGTAAGGGCGTTACTCTCATCTTGGAGGTAACGCCCTTACTCCGTGCGGGCTTGCGCCTAAAAGACCGATCCGATCTTAATTGACCGCCGTAAAGTCCAAATTCGTCAGATCATTCTGGATGGTTACCGTCTGGCTATTTGGAGTAAAGACAAATCTGCGGCTATTAACTGTCACGACATACTGCTGTCCGGCTGTAAGGCCCGGTACGCTGTAGACGCCATTTCGGGTAGTTTTTTCTACGATCGGTGACGCGAGCAAGCCACCTGTTATCCTTATCGTGGCATTCGTGATCCCTCTGCCGTTCGCAGTGCGGACCCTGCCCGAAATATTAAGCGTTCCCGAAGCGGACACGTCCGAGGTTGTCGCCCAATACCCGCTCGTAACGCCAAAAGGCAGCCCCACCATCTCCAGCCCCGCCGCCGCCTGCCCGATCGTGCCGCCAACCGCCCATGTTGGCGAAACGCTGGTCGAGCCTCCACCCGCGATAACGCTTTGCTCAAGCTTGTAGCCGAGTTGGCCCGCAGCCGGATTCGCGGCCACGACCAGTATTAATGCGATAGTTGTTAGCGTTAGTTCCTTTTTCATTTTGTCACCATTGCCCATCCTGTCACGAACCCAAAAGCGACGGGGGGATTTGTACTTTCAGTACTAATGCCGCAAACCCCGATAAAATAAGTGTTAGCCCCGGGCAAACCACTATAGTGATAGCTGCGGTGGATCGGCTGCAGTTGTCCGTTGAAGCCCATAATGCCGGAGTGAAAAGGCGTTATGGGCCCCGCTGGGGTTTGGCGGCAAATAGTAAATTGATAGCCGGCCTCGAGCGAAGAAACTGAGACATCAATAGATCCTGAAACGGTCAATCGCTGGCCCGTATTGACCTGGACAGCCACTATATTTCCCACCCATGTCCACGTATTAGGGATAGTTATGCTCGGAAAAGATCCACTAAAGCTCAGTGGCTGGACGACGCCCGTCAAATTCGCTCCGTTGCCGCCGATGTTGTTAAAGGTTTTGACGCCGCCCACAAATTGATCCACATTGCCTGTGTCGACAAAATTCTTTGTCGAACTACCGGTCCCGCCGTTTGCGATCGCGACAACGCCTGTGACGTTGTCGGCGGTCGTTGCCGTGTTGGCTGTGGTAGCGGTCTGCGCATTTCCGGCACTGCTCGCGAACGTCGCAAACTCAGAAAACGTCGAGGTGTTTGCTCTGATCGCATAGGGTGTGGTCGTTATTCGCTGCCGTGGCGTTAAGGCCGTGTAACTCGGGTCCGCCGGTCGTGTAACTCTGATCTCAAGATACCGGTCCGCACTTGGAAATCCGGCTGTGCCAAAATCGAGTTGTGCGACAAATGCCCCGTTCGTGACCGCTACTCCCGTTCGCACGATCGGTGCTGGCGGATTGATGAGCGTGCCCCCAGCATCATACAAGGCAAATTGAAAATCATATGTGCCTGTCGCCGGCATTGAGGCTTCGGTCAGCCGGCCTTGAAACGTAAATGCAGTGGTTTGTGCCACACACATACCCGCACATAACATAAATGCCAACGAAACGATAGATCTTGTGATCATCATATCTGCTCGCAACCGGGCGGTAAAACTAAGAATGTGGATGGTCATACTAAGCTCCTTCAAAAACGCCTAAACACTAATTAATGCTAGTTTTTTCCCTATCTAACAACTACTGCGTCAAACGCGAACAAAATGGCTCAATTTATCATCTCGCAACTATCGTAAACCCCATCGCCCGTCCCGTAACGGAGGTGGTGTTCGGGAGCGAGTTAACATTCTCCGCACAGAGTCCGATCTCGTAAACACCCGGCGACAAAGTGCGATTCCCGTATGAATATGTCCAAACCGTATCGGTAGTGCCGATCGTGGGGTACGGGGCGGCAGGAAAAGGTCCTATTGGGACGACGGTCGTTCCGTTACGTGTACACACATCAAAGAGGATCTGCATGGCCGAGGCAGCACGTACGATGACCGTTCCCGTTACGCTCATCTTTTGTCCGCTATTTATCTGCATCAAGGCTGGTTGGCCGAGAAAAACCCAAAAAAACTGACCGCCGTTTGGAAGAGTCTGGTTCGTAAAGGTATTGCTAAGATCGGTCATCACGACTACGTTTGCCAGGTTTGCTCCGTTCCCGCCTGCGTTACTAAATGTCTTGGCTCCGCCAACAAACTGATCTACAGGTCCCGTATCGACAAAATTCTTGGTCGAACTGCCCGTCCCGCCGTTCGCGACAGCAACAACGCCCGTGACGTTATCCGCGGTCGTCGCCGTAGTGGCCGAGCCCGCGGTAGTTGCAGTCTGTGCGTTCCCGGAACTGCTCGCAAACGTGGCAAAGTCGGAAAACGTCGAGTTATTTGCCCGAATGGCGTAAGGCGTGGACGTGATCCGCTGCCGCGGCGTAAGGGCAACATAACTCGGATCCGCCGGCCGTTTGACCCTTATCTCAAGATATCGGTCAGCACTCGGAAATCCGGCTGTGCCAAAATCAAGCTGGACGACGAACGCCCCGTTCGTGACCGCGACCCCGCTCCGCACGATCGGAGCGGGCGGATTGATGAGCGTACCGGCCGCATCGTAAAGAGCGAACTGAAAATCGTAGGTACCGGTTGCCGGCATCGACGCTTCGGTCAATCTGCCCTGATACGTAAACGCCGTTGTCTGTGCCGCACACACGGTGGCGGATATCAGCAAGGCTGCCATCACAATTACTCTTGTCGTCCAACGTGTTCTTAAC
>JBEBGA010000419.1:0-2421 GCA_040081695.1 Pyrinomonadaceae bacterium | reverse complement strand
GGATTTCTCCACGGTCTATCTCAACACAAACTATTTCGGAGGACATGGTCTCTGGCTGACCAATCTCACCCCCTTCACGCTCTACACCTACCGCGTCAAGGGCCTCGACGCTTATCGTGACAAAATTTCAAAGAGCAAAGCGACCGGCGTGACAGCCGTCGTCAAAAACGAACTCGGCGAGCGGAGCTTCTCATTCGTCGCTCCGGACGGGTATTTTTGGACGTTGGTTGAGTAAGCTGAGCAGGAATTCTAACAGGATGTACGGATAGGCAGGATAAGAAAGAACTTTGATCTCTTTCTTATCCTGTTTATCCTGCCTATCTTGTTCGAATTATTTGCATAGCCGCTAGATCGCTAAGTTGCCCGTCGGTACTCGCTAACGTGACCTGGCACTTCGATCCCGTCGCTGAGTTTCGCATCGGCAATCGGTTCCCCGGTAGCGAGCGTCAACGGGATCACGCCCGCCCAGACGTTCATTTTGTAATCTTCGTCATCATCGACCGGGTCGCCGGTGCGGATCTTGGCGGAGGCCTCGGTGATCGGGAGCTTTAGGACGCTGGTAGCTTTTAGTTCGAGTTCGGTTGGCCAGCGGATATCGTTCCACCTGCCGGGGACGAAATGTTCGGTCAGGGCTTCGAGGGCTTTGTTCTTTTCGTCCGCATCAGTCACCAATTCCGCCTTGCCAAGAACGACGACCGAGCGGTAATTCATCGAGTGATGGAACGCCGATCTCGCCAGCACCAGGCCGTCGAGCAGCGTTACCGTCACACACACCTCAACGCCCTTCGACAATTCCCGCAACATCCGGCTCGCCGCTGAGCCGTGGATATACAGTTCGTCACCAACACGAGCATATCCCGTCGGTATCACGAACGGCTGGCCGTCAGCGACGAAGCCAACGTGGCAGATGAATCCCTCATCAAGAATGGCGTCGATCGTCTCACGGTCGTAATGGCCGCGTTTGGGGATGCGTTTTAATTGAGTTTTGCGTGTTTTAAGCGACGAACTACCAGTCATAAATAGGTACTATGTATTCAAGCGTAGTTTTCTTTGTTTTTCAAAACCCGGGGCCGCAATAGTACGGTCGGATCGAATCATCAGTTTTTCTTATTCATCTGCTGGTGAAATTCCGTCGCTTTTTTCAGATAGTCTTCGAGCGGCTCCATGCGGAGTTTTGCCCGTCTTTTGTTAACCTCCTTGGCGTTACCAAGATTTTTGCTGAACGCCTCACCATTTTTGTATTCCAGTTGAGTGCCGTAGATCTGCGGCTTGCCGGAATTGATGTTGACGCGATCAGTGAGGTAAGCAAAAGAACGTCCGTCTGCTTGATTCTTCTTCACAAGTTTCTCAACTATTTTGAGACAGGCTTTTTGAAATGCTAGATCCGAATCAGCATGCTGGATCATAGTGAAGAAGTTTCCAGCAGCTTCCTTGCCGACCATGTCGTAGGTCGGGAATCCTTTTTCCGTGATTATCTTTTTCAGGACGGGGATGTGGTTCTTGAACGTGTCCTTGATTTTCTTATAGTGTTCATCCATTTTCTCCTTCGTCTCACCTTTCTGAGCCGCGGCCATCAAATCGGTTTGGACGCTTTGGTCCAACTCGTACATTTTGTTGATCTGGTCGGCAAGTCTGGGATCGGTTTGTCCAAAACCCGCACCAGAGATCAAAAGGGTCAGACTAATCGCGATGATATTCTTTTTCATAACTTTGTTCCTCGTTGCTCGTCCATCTCACCTGAAATGGGTTTCTGAAACTTGTACGAAACCAAAGATAGACCATTGAAGAGACCTAGAATTGTATTTTTCGGACAAAATTATGACTTTAGAAATTGAAAGAGAAGTTTGTCAGCTCCGACACGTTCTACTTCCTCAAAAAACATTTTTGGATTCGAGCCCGTCATCTTTTTGTAAATGCTGATGAAATACGATTGGTCGTAGAAATTGCTGTTATAGGCGACGTCTGTGAGGCGCTTGAATTGCTCGTCAAAGAGCTTGAAGTTGAGTGAATGGCGAAAGCGAGCGATCTTTCTAAAGCCGATGGGCGAGATGCCAAGATTGTCCCGGAAAAGGCGATTAAAGGTGCGTGTCGTCAAGCCGATCGCACATGCGATCTCTTCTATGCTTAGCGCTTTTTCAAAATCGATCAGTAGAGAAATAGCATTTTGCAGCTTAACCCCATTTTCGATAGGTCGATGAAGAGAAAGCAAAAAGTCTTCAAGGAGATCGCACCGCTTTGCCTGATCATCCGTCGCGTAGAAATCATCCAAGAAAGTCGGATAGGACTCGGCTTCATTCCATTCGATAAAAAGCTGTGAATCATTAGGACAAATCGCGGAAAACGGCCGTCGAACGAAATGGTTCAATCCAAGAGGTTTGAAAACTATAGTTACCTTGTCGAGCTTTCCGCGTAGGTTAGCAA
>JBEBGA010000094.1:0-9397 GCA_040081695.1 Pyrinomonadaceae bacterium | reverse complement strand
CAGCAACGCGACCCATAGGATAAACGCGGTGTTCCACGAGGCCGCAAAAATCGCCCAGCTCTCGAGGCTCCAGAGCCAATTGCCACTAGCAAAGTAGAGCGTTAAATATACTGCCGCGAGCACGATGACGCCGCCGATACCGACCGAATAAAACAGCCTCGAACGTCCCCACCGCAGCGGCATCCTCGCGGCAAAATAGCGAAACTCCATAAAATTATGGACGCCCGCAAACATAAAGATCGTCGCTATCGACGCCTGCAAAGGAAAGCTGCCAATTAGAATCGCGGCAACGGCGCACGAAGCCACGAACGCCATTAAGAAATAATGGGCGTTCGTAACCTCAAATCGTGCCGTCCGGATCTCCTGCATGCTCTACTTATTCACGCTCGAAGCCGGCGAGCCCGGAGCGGGCGGATCGGGAACGTACAGCTCGATCTTATCGCCATTGGTAGATTCGACCCTGACGTTCCATGACGTAGCCTCGCCGCGCCACATCGCATCCTGGTTGAATATTTTGCTCGTAATATTATTTTCCATCTGCGGCGGAGCTATGTCTGCGTAAACAAATGTCGCGGCCGAACCGAGCCCTGCCATTACCGCCAATAATATTAGGGCTTTCCCTTCTTTCGAAGCGGCTTTGCCTGATCGGACAAACCACATACCGCCAAAAACGATCGCCAGGCTTAGGAACACGCCGCTGACAAATGTCTGCGTTCGCGAAAAACCGCCCGGAGCCGTCACAGCAGCGGTGTTGTTTTCGTCACCTTCGCCGGCCTCATTTTGAGCACGTAGGTAGCCGATCTGCGTTTTCGGTATCCTTAGCGTCGGCCGTTCGATATTTGAATCAAATCGTATCGTCAGATCCGACGTAGAATTTGAAAACACTTTTAAGACGGGCTTTTTGACTGGGTTTGTCTGTTTGCCCGGACGAGCAATATCAGCAAACATCGCCACCGTCGCAACCAACAACAAGACAACCAGACATAATATTCTTTTCATCGAGATCTCCTTTCAAATTTGTAAATAAAACGAGTTATTCATCCGCACTTGGTGTCGCCGTAGGCTGCGGATCGGGAACGATAAGCTCGGCAGTTTTTTCGCTTGTCGTTTCGATCTTTACCGGGCCGCTGACGTCGCGATATCGTAATTGATCCTTGTTAAAGATCTTGCTCGTAATTTTAGTGATCGGCGGCGGGCCCGCATTTGCATAGACCAACGTTGCCGCCGACCCGACTCCGGCAATGACCGCTAAAATGACCAGCGATTTGCCCGAATTTGACGTAGCCTTACCTGAACGCACAAACCACATACCGCCAAAAACGAGTGCGAGGCTCAAAAACGCACCGCTGACGATCGTCTGCGTTCGCGAAAATGAAGACGGGGTTGCGACGGCTGCCGTATTGTCAGAATCATCGTCGAGCTGCTCCAGCTCAGCCCGGAGCTGTTTGATCTGTGATTTTGGAATGATGAGCTTTACTTCGGTCGCGTCACGGTCGAGCCGGATCGACATCGTCGTCGTCACGCCCTTGGCAGGTTTCGGTGTTTTTGTCGGATCAGGCCGCGCAATATCGGCAAAGGCCGCTACCGAAACCAAAAGCACAAGCGTCGTAAGGCAAAAAAATCGTTTCATTGTGATATCTCCTTGTTGGTACAGAATTTTGTGAATTATATCAGCATTTTCCTTTTGAACGATTTGCGATAAACTCATTTGCATTATGCGAGGACAATTAAAAAAGTTTACCGAGGCGATGGATGACAACTCAGTGGCGATCATACCCGCCGCGCACGAACAGACACGCAGCTACGACACCGAGTATAAATTTCGCCAGGACTCGGATTTTTGGTATCTGACCGGTTTCCCCGAACCGGACGCGATCGCGGTGATCACTAAGGCAAACAAGGTTAGCTATACGCTCTATGTCCGCCCGCGTGACCCGGTGATGGAAACTTGGTTTGGCCGTCGGCAGGGCGTCGATGGTGCGGTCAAAAATTATAAGGCCGAGCGTGCGTTTCCCATCGAAAAGTTTGCCGCCGATCTTGGCAAAATACTCGATGGCTATGACAAACTCTATTACCGCTTCGCTCTTGATTCGGCTCTCGATCAACAGATCCTCGGTTATTTTAAGGGTCAACGAATCCAGCGTCTGAAAACGGCGTATCCGCCGCATACGATCATCGATCCGACGCCAATCATAGGCGAGATGCGGCTGCACAAATCCGAAAAAGAAGTCGCCCTGATGCAAAAAGCTGCGACCATCGCCGCCGAAGCCCACATCCTGGCGATGAAAAAGGTCCGCCCCGGCATGAACGAATCGCAGGTCGAATCCCTGATGGAAGCCTATATGCGTGACAAAGGCGCGAGCGGCGTCGCCTACAATTCGATCATCGGCGGCGGCGACAACGCGACGATCCTCCACTACGTCGAAAATAATATGCCGCTCAAAGACGGCGACCTGATCCTCATCGACGCCGGTGCAGAGGTCGAGGGTTACGCCTCGGACATCACCCGCACATTTCCCGTCAACGGCAAATATTCCAAAGCCCAGCGCGAGGTCTATGATGTCGTACTCGATGTGCAGCTCAAATGCATCGATTTCACAGTGGTCGGTAATACGCATCAGAAACGGCAAGAGTATTCGATCGAGCTGCTCACTGAAGGGATGAAAAAACTTGGCTTGCTCAAGGGCAAAACTAAAGATCTGATCAAAAAGAAGTCGTACATGAAATACTATATGCACGGCGTTGGCCACTGGCTCGGCCTTGACGTGCACGATGCCGGCCGCTATTTCGTAGATCAGCAGGCAAAGCACTCGAAGCCATATGCTCCCGGTATGGTGCTAACGGTCGAGCCGGGTCTTTACATCCCGCCCGACGACAAGTCTGCCCCGGCAAAATACCGCGGTATCGGAATCCGAATCGAGGACGACGTGCTTGTCACCAAAGACGGCAATCTAAACCTGACTGCTAAAGTGACAAAAGACCCCGATGAGATCGAGGCCCTAATGCAGAAGCCCGCACGTAAGTAAGGGCGTAGCACTCAACACAATGCAGTTCGAAGACATCGCCAGAAACTTCCCCGCCCTGATCGCGGCCCTGCTCGTCGCGATCTTGTTTATCCAATCGGGCCTCGACAAGGTCTTTGACTGGAAAGGCAATGTCGGTTGGTTAAAGGGACATTTTGAAAAAACGTTCCTAGGCGGCATGGTTCCGCTGATGCTTGCCAAGATCACGGTCATGGAGCTTGCGACGGGAATCCTAAGCCTTGCGGGAATTATCTATTTCGTTGCTACCGGCTCGCTGGTGTTGATATTTTGGGCAGCGGCGCTAGGGGCCGTTTCGATCACCGCACTGTTCTTTGGCCAGCGTGTGGCAAAGGATTATCCCGGAGCAGCTGTTCTCGTACCCTATTTCATCCTGCTGATGATCTTGATGCTCCTCACAAATCCATATTTAAAAGCATAAAAAAGCCCCGGCTATTAAACCCGGGGCTTGTGACCAATGAAAGGTCTAGTTATGTATTAGTAGCTCTGAATATTCAAGATCTGGCCAAGTATCGATCCGAGAATATTTAGTACGCCATTGCTGCGTGTACCGTACTGATACTGCTGTTCGTAATCGTTGTACTGGCCATAGCTGTTGTACTGATCACGATATCGGCTATTGGCACCGTCCTGGTATCCGCGTTGGAAACCCTGACGGAAATAGTATTGATACTGGCTCTGCGTTACATAGCTCTGGTATCCGTAGGTTCCGCTCTGGTAGATGTTCGAGTTTGCGTAGCTGATACGTCTGCGGCCATCAAGGTCGCGGCGTCCGGCTTCGAATCCCTGACGATAACCGGCATTTACAGCCTGTCGCAAAAGTTCGGCACCACGCTGATCGGTGTTGTAATACGATCCGTTGCGATACACGCGATAGCGGTGGTTGCGATTGGTGTTCGCATTGGCGTTACCGTTGTAATAGCCGTTGCCGTTCGAACGGTCATTGCCGCTTCGAACCCGCGTATTCTGACGATTCCATTCTGCCTGTCGCCGCAGCTCCGCCTGACGCTGTTGCTCAGCTTGGATACGTCTCTGCTCGGCTTTGATACGCTCCTTGTTATCCTGTTCGCGGTCACGGACGCCGTCGCGTTCGCGCCTATAGTCGTCCTTTTTGTCGGTGGTCTCGCTCTGGTCGCGACCACGACCGCGGCCCTGAGCGTTCGCCAATTCGCTTGTTCCTAATATAGTAACCACACCAAGCGCTGTCGCCACCGCTAATTTTTTAAGATCGTATAATTTCATTTTGTACTCCTTGTATCCCCTGGATCTTGTATTTACTTTCGCCAATCGGGCTAAGTGTAAAGTTTTGTAAATGATTGATAGTTATGCACTTATCAATCTCACAGCGGTATATATCAATCACCGTGCCACAGAGTAGATGTCTATTGTTCGGCTAGGTTTAGGCGGATTTTAGAAAACGACCAGCATTACGAAACGCTCTGTATGGTGCGCTAATTGGCGCGTATGGTCTGCTATTTTCTAAATAGAAACGACCGGTCTGCCAATAACGTGGCTGACCGGCCGTCTAAATTGTCACCGATGCGGTGATCTATTTTGCTTTAGTGATAGAAACGGTAACGACCTTTGGAAAAGCGACGGCCTTGACCATTTCGCCGGGGCGTGGCGTTAGGTCAACAAAGCTGACTTCATAGCCTTCAAAAAGGATCGTCTTAGGCGTCAGGGTCGAATTAAGTTCAAATGTCCTTGCCGCTTTTCGCCCTTTCTTTAGTGAGATCTTGATCTTTGCATTTCCTGCCCAAACACACGTGACATTCACCGGACATCGCGAATCTTCCAGAACCTCGATGACCTTGACCGTTATCTTGCCGGTCTTGCTGATCGCGTGTCCGCCAACGCGAATGGTCACGTTTTCAGGCGTTTTTGCTGATATGGTCATAGCTGCAAAAATAGTGATCACTGCAATAATAATTACCTTTCGCATAAAACCTCGTGTTGGACGGAAACTCTGCCGCCCTAATATTAGAACGAAATGTATTGCCCCGCGTTGCAGTAAATCGAAAGCACTTCATGCGGCAACGGATGAGCCGGCCCTGATCTTGTCCTCGATCGCACGGGCAAATTCATTTGTTTTTGCCGTGCCGCCCAGGTCTTTTGTGATCGTCGTGCCGTCTTTGAATACATCAAACAACGCCGTTTCAAATCGCTGCGCCGCATCGCGTTCGCCGATGTGCCGTAGCATCTGAATTGCGGACAGCATCAACGCCGTCGGGTTTGCGATGCCCTGTCCGGCAATGTCGGGTGCTGAGCCATGAACGGCCTCAAACACCGCACCAAGTTCACCGATATTTGCTCCCGGTGCGAGGCCAAGACCACCGATCAGCCCCGCGCACAAGTCGCTAACGATGTCGCCATATAGATTCTCGAGCACCAGCACGTCAAACTGCTCCGGCCGCATCACAAGCTGCATACAGCAGTTGTCGATGATCTTGTCGTCCGCCTCGATATCGGGAAAGAGCTTTGCCTGATTATAGAAACACTCGAGAAACAGGCCGTCCGAGAGCTTCATGATGTTGGCCTTGTGGACGGCGGTCACCTTTTTGCGTCCGTTGTCGCGGGCGTATTCAAACGCATATTTGGCGATCCGCGTCGAGGCTTTTTCGGTGATGATCTTGATCGATTCGACCACGCCGGGTACGACAACGTGCTCGAGGCCGGCGTAAAGATCCTCGGTATTTTCGCGGACAATAACAAGATCGAGTTCCGGATAGCGGCAAGGAACATTGGGCAGAGCTTTGACCGGACGCACATTTGCGTAGAGGTCAAGCGCTTTTCGGAGGCCGACATTTACCGAAGTAAACCCTTTACCGATCGGCGTCATGATCGGCCCTTTGAGAGAAACTTTGTTTCGGCGCATTGCTTCGATCGATGCTTCGGGCAGCGTTTCGCCATATTTTTCGAGCGCCTGGGCACCCAATATCTGCGTTTCCCATTCGATATCGACGCCCGTCGCCTCGATCACGCGAACGGTCGCCGCCGTGATCTCAGGCCCGATGCCGTCGCCGGGAATTAAGGTAATAGTGTGTTTCATAAACGATATTCTATAATAAAATTTACAACGGCCTTGTGGCCTGCGACAAACGGCTTTTCGAAATGAACCCTGAAATCTTGATAATCGGCGGCGGCGTGATCGGGCTAAGTATTGCCCGTGAGCTTCATATAAGCGGCGTTTCCAGCATAACGGTACTCGAAAAAGGCCGCTGCGGCGAAGAATCATCTTGGGCCGCAGCCGGAATGTTAGGCCCGCAAGCCGAAGCCGATGAGACCGGCATATTCTTTGATATTTGCTCGACGTCACGCGATCTGTATCCGCAGTTTGCCGCCGACCTGCTCGCCGAGACCGGCGTCGATATTGAGCTTGATGAACAAGGAACACTCTATCTGGCGTTCACCGACGAAGACGTTACCGAGGTTCACAAACGATTCAAATGGCAGCGAAAAGCCGGTTTGCCGGTCGAGCATCTGTCTGCCGACGAAGCCCGCCGAGCCGAGCCGTTTATCTCAACAGATGTTCGCGGAGCCTTGTTTTTCCCAGGAGATTGGCAGGTCGAGAACCGCAAATTATTGACGGCCCTAAAAACATACGCTGAGCTAAACGGCATCGAGATCCGTGAAGATTCTGCTGTCGAGCAACTGGTCGTCGAGGACGGCCGCGTCACGGGAGCACGGACCGCGACCGGTATGATTCTCGCAAGCCATACGATACTTGCAACGGGAGCGTGGACATCGCTCATCAAACTCGGGGACACGGATATACCGCTCAAGGTCGAGCCTGTTCGCGGGCAGATCGTTGCGTTTCAGACGGCAAAGAGGTTGTTCCGGCACGTCATCTATAGCCGACGGGGGTACATCGTCCCCCGTGCAGACGGAAGAATTTTGGCGGGTTCGACCAGCGAAAATGTTGGTTTTGAAAAAGGGGTTACAGATTCGGCTGCTGACGCTCTGCATCAGATGGCGGCTGAGATCGCACCAAATTTGTCGAGCCTGGCGGTCACGGATCAGTGGTCAGGTTTGCGGCCCTTTGTGAGGGATGGCTTTCCGGTTATTGGTCAGTTTGACGGCATCGACGATCTCACAATCGCGACGGCACACTATCGAAACGGCATCTTGCTCGCACCGCTGACGGCAAGGATCGTCGTTGACAAAGTGGTGAACAAGATCGAAATTTCGACCCTCGCGGCATTTAGCCCTAACCGCTTTCGGCTAAGGAGCGTCGGCAAAGTTTAGCTAGTTAGTATGAGAGTTTTAGCATTGATCTTGGTATTGAGTTTTGTTGTCACAGCGTCAGCTCAGTCGGGGCGTATGGCGGCGACCGATACGGCAACGGCGGCAAGCGAGACAACCATCAGGGAAATGTTTGATGAGGTCAACGGCTATATTCGTGCCAAAGGAGCCGAATATGACGCCAAAAAGATCTTTTTTAGCGACCGACTGTTTGCACAGGCAAAGCTCGAACAACGGCAGATGGCCGCCCGTTACGCTACGCTCGCCGGAGCAAGAAAAGACCTCGCCGGCGAGGATCTATATTATCTCGGGATGCTCCATTGGGTCGCCGAAAACCTCGACGGTACTGTCGACACCCTGCGGAAATTTATCGCTCTCGACGGTGCCGACATCGTCCGCCGCCAGACTGCCCGCTCGATAGTGATCGTCGTTTTAGCAAAGCAAAAAAAACTCGACGAAGCCGAAACCCTGCTCGCCGAATATCTAAAGACCGAGCCGACAAAGCTGACCGAAAAGGCCCGCATCGAGGGTGAGATCGCTAAGGCGTATCAGGTTCAAAAGCAATTTACAAAAATGGCACCTCACGCCGAGGCCAGTTACGCTGCATCAAAGGCCCTGATAAAAGATGCCTCTTCGCGCGCTCGTGGTTTGGACGAGATACTCGATGCCGGAATGCTCGTTTACGAGGCGTATCGCGACAGCGGCGAACGGCAAAAAGCTGAGGCCGCACTCGACGATATGCGTGCCGTCGCAGTCGAAACGACGTCACCGAGCTTTTACTATTACGCCGTCGATCAAAAGATAAAATTTCTCGTCGAAACCGGCCGCAAGCCTGCCGCTCTGCAGCTTTATCAATCAGCCCTGAAAGAAGCGGAGAAAGATTTTACAAGCAAAGGGCAACTGTCTGACGTCCTCACCCGCCTCAAGAAAAAACAAAAGCACTACGCCCTGCTTGGTGAGGTCGCACCGGAGATGCCGCTTGTCGACCAGTGGTTCCCTGGCACTAAAAAAACGTTGGCCGAGCTACGCGGCAAGGTCGTGCTGCTCGATTTTTGGGCGACATGGTGCGGGCCGTGTTTTGACGCGTTTCCGCACCTGAATGAATGGCAGCAGGAGCTGGGGTCGCAAGGATTTGAGGTGCTCGGCATCACGCGTTATTACGGTAATATCAGCGGTGTAGTTGCTGAGCCGCTCGCTGAGATCGAGTATTTCAAACGCTTTCGCACTCGAGAAAAACTCAACTACGACATCGTCGTGGGCAAAGATCAGAGCATTCAGTTGCTATATGGTGCGACCGCGCTGCCGACCGCCGTGCTCATCGACCGCAAAGGCGTTATCAGGTATATTGAGACGGGCACCAGCGACTCGCGGATCGAGCAGATGCGTGAGATGGTGTACAAACTCGTAGCCGAAAAATAACCGATGCCTAGAAACGGCCATCCCGCTAAAACCCAAGGACTTTACGATCGCATCGCCGATGTGCAAAATCTGGCGATGAAGCTCAACGGCTATCGCGAATCGGTCGCCAAATATCTAAGATCGCTCGAACTAGATCTCGGGCCGGAATCGCTCGTCCTCGATGCCGGCTGCGGAACAGGTATCGTGACAATGGCGTTTCAGGACGCGGGTTTTCATCCCCGACATTCGGTCGCTCTCGACCTCTCTTTCAAATCGCTCGAGGTCGCACGCGAGCAATTTACAAAACGCGATGAATACGCAGACGCGACGGCCGCCGTCCAGAGCAATGTTCTCTCGATGCCCTTTGCGGATAACACGTTTGACCTCGTGCTGATGTGCGGCGTGCTCGAATACACCCCGCTCGACGAGGGTCTCGCCGAGGCCGCAAGAGTATTGAAACCCGGCAAACCGCTTGTCTTTTTGCCGGTAAAACCGTCAGTTGTCGGTTCGGTTCTCGAGCTGCTCTATAATTTCAAAACGCACAAAAAAGCTGCTGTTCGCACGGCAGCCGCAAAATATTTCAACATTGTCGGCAACTACGAATTTCCGATCACCGAACCGATCGCGTGGTCAAAGACGATCTTTTTGCTTGAAAAGAAATGAGCAATGTACCGCTGATAATCGGCCATCGCGGGGCGAGTGCTCACGCACCTGAA
>JBEBGA010000418.1:0-2441 GCA_040081695.1 Pyrinomonadaceae bacterium | reverse complement strand
GGAAAAAGACTGGAAAAAGCAGCTCAGAAAATATTCCAAAGGCATGCTGCAACGCGTCGGCCTCGCCCAATCGCTCATCAACGAACCCGAACTTGTTTTTATGGACGAGCCGATGAGCGGTCTCGACCCCGTCGGTCGACGCGAGATCCGCGAGCTTATCGCAGGGCTTCGAGAGCAAGGCGTAACCATCTTTATGTCCACGCACATTTTGTCGGATATCGAGGCCCTTTGCGACGAGGTCGCAATTTTGCGCAATGGAAAACTCGCGGCAAGCGGCAACTTGATCGACCTGCTCGAAAACAGCGGCGAACAGCGTGTTTTTGAGGTGAGCGTTCAAGGAATCACCGCTGAGACGATCAGTGAGTCGGTCGAGTTTATCGCGGGTGCCTCGATCACTGCAAAGCCCAACGGTGCAAATATCCAGATCCTAGATGAGACAGATATTGATGCCGTCTTGAAAATAACGCGCGAAGCCGGCGGCCATTTGACTTCGATCCAACCCGTAAAACAATCGCTCGAAGAGCTGTTTGTAAAAGAAACGAGCGACAGCTAGCCGTCTTGAAATCGCATCGCTTTGGATGTAATCTATTGCCAAATTCTCAATTTAGCATAAAGATAGGAGCGATGTATGGTATCCCATTTCCTTAGGACTCGATCAATTCGGACTTCTGTAATTTTGTTTGGGGCACTAGTTTTGTGTTGCTCAGTGACAATACTTGGACAAAGGAAAAAACCCACAGCAAAACCAGCAGCTTCTGTTCCCGCTTCATCCGGAAAATGCACTGGTTCGAGTCTCACGACTGATGAGGTCAATCAGACACTTGCGATCCATAATTTTGACCGTGCTGCTTATAAAGTCGCGCCAGTCAAGTGGGATTGTAAATTAGCCGCAATGGCGCAAGAATGGGCGATGCGCGGAGTGTTCGAACACCGCGACACGCCTTACGGAGAAAACCTTTTCGTCGGTGCAGATCCGGGTGCGACGATCAACAATATGATCGATATGTGGTTGTCAGAAAAAGCATTTTGGACAAACAAGACCGGCACCTGTGCCGCTGGGAAAGTTTGCGGTCATTTCACCCAGATCGTCTGGAAAGGCACTACAAAGGTTGGCTGCGGCGTCAACCGCAATGCTCCCGGCAAGTGGAAAGTGATGTTTGTCTGCAACTACGATCCGTCAGGCAATACGGGCGGCCCGGCGTTTTAGCTTGCGGCTTTGATCGCGGTCACTTTCCAGCGAATATTGGCACGATCGTCCTCTTTAGAAAAACCGTCTAGTGTTAGCGTGATCGGTATCGTTTGCCCGGCTTCGAGAACCGGCTTTTGTACAGGCACAACGAGTATTTTGCGTTCGCGAAGCACATCGTTAAATTGAGTCACCACCGCAACATTTACCTCAAGTGCCGATATCGTTTTGTCCCCTTTGTTGCGTATCTTGCCGTTAATATACATTGAGATCGTTCCCATTCCGGTCGGCGACTGGACGGTTCCCTCGTCAGTCGAGATGATGATGTCTTTGTTTAGTTCCGCAAATTCGGGCGTGCCTTCGCGAAAAGAGCCTTGCAGGATCTTGGCCGTCTGATCTTCCATCGACGGCTTTTGTGACAACAGCCAGATCGATCCGCCGATCAAAGCAAGCCCGATCAAAATGCCGACAATAAACACCGGGCTTATGCCCTTTTTTTCCTTTTCTGCGTTAAACAGCTCGTCCATAAATTTCCCTCAGCTAACTTAGACACCAAGTTTCTGCAAAATGTTTCAATAGGGTATCATTTGTTGCAAAGACCCAAAAATGTCCGCACACCAGCCCAAAGTTTTACCGCTGCCAATGTATGTCGAGGCCGCTCTGCCCGTACCATTGCGGCGTGTTTTTACCTATCGCCTGCCCGAAGAAATGCGTGGTGCCATCAAGCTCGGAGCACGGCTCAAACTTCCCTTTGGACGCAGAAATGTAACAGGATACGCGGTCGGATTGCATACCGAACTCCCAACAGATCTTGATATTGACGAAATAAAGATCAAAAACGTTATCGAAGTCTCCGACAACGAGCCGCTCATCACGCCCGAGATCCTCAAGTTAACGCAATGGACGGCGGACTATTACGCCAGCTTTTGGGGTGAAATGCTCAAGGCTTCGCTGCCCGCCGGGATCAACAGCGAAAAGGTGCGACCAAAACGCCGCAAGGCTGTCCGGCTGCTCTCGAGCGTCACTGACCCTGCCGACAAACCTCTAAGCGACCAGCAGCAATGGATCATTGATCTGCTCGCGGGCAACGGCGGCGAGATGCTATTTACCGAAGTACTCGAACAGTGTGATGTCGGCGCGTCGCCGATTAATACGCTCGCGAAACGCGGCATCGTCGAGATATATGTTCAGGACGTGATGCGTGACCCGCTCGCCGGTGCTACTCTGCCAGGACGCGATGAACTGATCCTTACGT
>JBEBGA010000093.1:0-9432 GCA_040081695.1 Pyrinomonadaceae bacterium | reverse complement strand
CAAAGCTCGAAGCTGAGATGAAGGCCAAAAATTATCCTGCCGTACATCACAGCGAAACCTACAACAAGGCTTTGCAGCCTGCTTACCGCATTTTGACCGCCGCCGAATACAAGAAATTGCTCGGGACGCTCAAATAATCCCGCCATACGTCCGTTTGCCTATTACACGGCGCTCAAATACCATTTTAGGTAACGATGAAAATATTTCACGGGACTGAAAATGCCAATATTTCGAAACCGACGGTGCTGACGCTCGGCGTTTTTGACGGGCTGCATCTTGGGCATCAACGCATCATGCAGACGGTCGTTGACCGGGCCAAACTGACCGGAGCGGTGCCGACGGCGATCACCTTTGACCCGCATCCGCGTGCCGTTTTGCATCCCGTATCGGCTCCGCCGCTATTGCAGACCCTCGATCAGCGGCTGGCAAATTTTGAGGTTCTCGGCATCAAACAGGCCATCGTGATCCCGTTCACACTCGATTTTGCCGGACAGCCAGCTGAGGCTTTTCTTGAAAATATCGTCCGTGACCGGCTACATGCCAAAGAGGTCTATTTGGGCAAAGGTTTTGCGTTTGGAAAGAACCGCGGCGGCAATATCGAGATGCTGCGTGAGGTCAGCAGCAAGCTCGGCTTCACGGCGGACGAGGTCGATGAGGTTCAACTCCGCGGGCGGCGAGTTAGCTCGTCAAAGATCCGCGAACTGCTCGCCGAGGGCAGCGTGAATCTGGCTCGCCGAATGCTTGGGCGTCCGTACGGTGTCGAGGGTGTCATCATTCGCGGCAACCGCCGCGGCCACACTATCGGGTTTCCGACCGCGAATCTCAAACCGCACAACCGCGTCATCCCGCGTTACGGCGTATATGCGACCGCGACGCTCATTGACGGCACCTGGCGAAAGAGTATTACCAACATCGGTGTTCGCCCGACGTTTGAAAACGATGCCGAACCATCGATCGAGAGCTACATCTTTGATTTTGACGGCGATCTGTATGGCGACGTGCTCCGCGTACGTTTTCTGCACCGCATCCGCGACGAACGAAAGTTTAACGGCATTGATGAATTAAAAGCTCAGATCGAACGCGACAGCGCACGCGCAAGGAACTATTTCAGCCATCCTGGCGTAAAGAACATGCTGGCGTTACTATGAGAGTCACCGAATTAAGACCGATGCTTTGGACCGAGGATCTGCATAAAACCGTGGCGTTTTATACAGAGACGCTGGGGTTTACGGCGAATGAGGTCAATCACGATTGGGGCTGGGCATCGCTGTCGCTCGATGATGTCTCGCTGATGTTCACAGTGCCGCTGAAATTTGACGGTACGGAAGAACATCCGGCTCCGGAAAAGATCAGCTTTTCCGGTTCGCTGTATTTCAATACCGACGATGTCGATGCGATGTGGGGACAATTAAAAGACATAACGACGATCTGTTACGGCATCGAAAACTTTGAGCATGGGATGCGTGAATTTGCCATCTACGACAACAATGGCTACATGCTGCAGTTTGGGCAGGAAATCTCAGAATAATGAACGATATCGCGGTAAAAGAAAGAACCGAGCCGATCATTGCGAACGGAACACTTACGCCCACCAATGGGCTTGAGATCGCAAAACGCACGTCGAACGAAGATTTGATCGCTGAGGAGCGAGAGCTGCTACAGGTCGAGGAATCGGTCGAGAGTGGTTATTTCGGTGTTCGAGGCTATCTTCGGCTATTTCAGATCTCCCGTGTTATCTCAATGCTGTCGCTATATCTCTATCTGGATCAGTACGACCTCCATCACAAACAGCATCTGAAACGAAGAGCAGTTAGACTCGACCGGGCACGCGAACTAACGCGGGCCGCTTATTACGGCGAAAAAGTTTACGGTGTAAAGCAGTGGTTTTTTCATGTCATCATGCTCGGGCTACGGCGTTTCTTTATCGGTAATTCGACCAACAAAGAAACGAACCAAGAGAAACAGGCTGTTTGGCTAAAAGAAAAGCTCATCAAGCTCGGACCGACTTTTATTAAGATCGGGCAATCGATGGGCACACGGGCCGACCTGCTGCCGCTGCCGTTTGTAAAAGAACTTGGCACGCTTGTCGATCAGGTGCCGCCGTTTCCGAATGATGTTGCCTTTGCGATCATCGAGCATGAGCTTGGCAAAAAGATCAACGACGTTTATGCCGAGTTTGAGCTTGAGCCGGTCGCTGCGGCGTCTTTGGGACAAGTTTATCGTGCCCGACTACACTCCGGCGAAGAGGTCGCGGTCAAGGTTCAGCGGCCAAATCTCGACGCCACGATCAAAGGCGACATCGTAATTCTCAAAAAGGTTGCGGATTTTGCCGAGCGGTTTCCGCAGCTCAGCGAAAATGCCGACTGGCCGGGAATGCTCCGCGAATTTGATGTGACCGTCCACGAAGAGATGGATTATGTCGCCGAGGGCCGCAACGCCGAGCAGTTTCGCGAGAGTTTTAAGAGCTGGTCAAATATCCACGTGCCGACGATACATTGGCACGCGACGACCAAAAAAGTGCTGACGATGGAGTTTATCCACGGTACTAAGGTGACCGATCTGGAGGGTCAGGCTGCGCGAAATATCTCGCCTGCAAAGGTCAATCGTCTGCTGATCAAGACGTATCTCAAACAACTCTTAGAGGACGGATTTTTCCACGCTGATCCGCATCCCGGCAATCTGCTCGTGATGGAAGACGGGCGGCTCGCGTTCTTTGATTTCGGCATGGTCGGCCGCATCTCGCCGCTGCTGCAGGCAAAGATGATCGACGCGTTTTTCCATGTCGTTGACAAAGACCCGGGCGGCATCGCACAGGATCTGATCGAGCTCGATTTTCTCAAACCGGGCACCAGTCACGATTCGATCAAACCGGTGGTCGAGCGAATGTTCGAGTTTCATTTCAATTTGAAATTGAAAGACGTCAATTTCAAAGAGTTGACCTACGACCTCGCCGACGTGATGTACGATTATCCGTTTCGCTTGCCGTCAAATTTTACGTACATCATGCGTGCTCTGATGACGCTCGAGGGCATCGGTATCGTCACCGATCCGGAATTTAATTTCTTTGAAACGGCCAAACCCTACGCCAAAGAGTTCATGCTCCGCCGCGAAGGCAAAGATTTTCGCAAGATGTTTGTCGACAAGATCATGGGCCGCGATGAAGGCGGTTCGATCGACTGGGACCGCACGTGGAAACTCGCCAAAATGGCATTTCGCACGGTTTTGAATACCGGCTGACTTGTCAATAAGCCGCGTTTCGGGTTAAATCGTTTCATCATGAAACGAGTCTCAATTGCCGTTGTCACATTGCTTTTCCTCGGCGTCTTTCCTACACTCGCTCACAGCAAAATGTCTAACCCAAAGCGGCTTAGGGTCGTTCACATCTCTGACGAATTCGCGATCGGCGAGCTAAACTCCGCCGTTTGGGAAAAGGCTAAGGACGTTACGGTTACAAAATACTGGTCAGGCGTTGCCGCACCGGAGACGCGCCAATTTAAGGTGCGTCTGTTGTGGTCGGACACGGCTCTGTATGTTCGTTTTGAGGCTGAGCAGCACGAGCCCTCGGTGGTCAGCGAAAAGCCCGATCTGACAAAGAAAATTCGAGGGCTGTGGGATCGTGACGTATGCGAGATATTCATTGCACCGGACAAAAAGAACCGCAATAAGTATTTTGAATTTGAGATTGCACCTAACGGCGAGTGGATCGACCTAGGTATCGAGGTCACGCCAAAAGAGCGCAAGACCGATTGGGATTACAAGTCGAATATGACCTCGGCAACGCGAATTGACGCAGACAAGGTCGTGATGGCGATCAAGATACCTTTTGCCGCCCTCGGCAAAACGCCAAAAACAGGAGATGTCTGGCTCGGTAATCTGTTTCGCTGTGTCGGCAAAGACCCTACACGCGGCTATCTAGCTTGGCAGCCGACCAAGACAAAAGAGCCCGCTTTTCATGTGCCAAAGGCGTTTGGTGAATTCCAGTTCGTGAAATAACCTCAGTCTTGGTCCACCTTGGTCCGGACCGGACCAAACGTTAGACCGTCATACCGCCGTCAACTGCGATCGTCTGGCCGGTGACATAGCTCGATGCATCGGACGCCAAAAATACCGTCACACCTTTTAGTTCGCCTTCGTCTCCGACACGCGGAATTACGTTGTTTTCCTGTATGGAGCGTTCGTAAATATCGATAACTGCGTCCGCGAGCCGCGAGTGAAAAAAGCCCGGGGCGATAGCGTTGACGCGAATGCCCTTGCGGCCCCAGCTTGCGGCAAGCTCACGTGTCAGCCCGATGAGGCCTGCTTTACTGGCGACATATCCCGCATAAAAAGGGCCGTTCGCTGATGAGGTCAGCCCGGCGATCGAGGCAATGTTAATGATCGAGCCGCTTTTCTGCTTGAGCATTTCGCGGCCCGCAGCCTGGGCAAACAGGAAACAGCCCGTCAGATTTACATCAATAACCTTCTGCCACTGATCGAGCGGCATGTCTTCAGGCATCGCTCCCCAAGAGATACCGGCGTTGTTGACAAGAATATCTACCGAGCCAAACCGTTTGACGCAACAATCGACGACGGCCTGAACCTCGTCGGGTTTCGACACGTCGCAAACCTTGCCCGCTGCGGTAACTCCTCGCGTTCCAAATTCGGCGATAGTTTCATCGAGCCATTCGCGTCGGCGGGCACAGAGCATCAGATTTGCACCAGCTTCCGCCAGAGCCTCGGCCATTTCTTTACCGATCCCGCGTGACCCGCCGGTAACGATGGCAGTCCTGCCGGTCAGGTCGAATAAGTCTTTTACGTTTTTTGACATAGGGTAATTTTGCCACGAAGCCACTCGATTATCGACTTAGGCCCGCGTTTGCGATTAAATATAGATATGACTAAGACCCAAAAAGAACTCGCCTTTTTGCTCGACCTGTCGGTTGCGAGCGAGTGGACACAGCGTTTTACGGATCTCGTGGATAAACATCTTGACATGGAGGATTCTGACAATCTGCTCTACCTCAATGCGGGAACAGGCAACCACGCGTTGGCGATAGATGAAAAATTTGGCACGAAAACCGATATTTTTGCGACGGCTGAAAATGAGGACGTGCTAAATATCGCTCTGGATAAAGCGGCTGCGCTGAGCTCGAATGTCGATTTTTCGATGCTGCGGTTTGAAAGTGATGCTTTTGATACGGTGCTGGCGGATGGAACTTTTGTAAGGCCGCTGGAGGTTGAGGACTTTATTGCGGACGCTGTGCGTGTCGCACGAACCGGCGGCGAGGTCGCTGTTTTCCTGCCGACGGCCGGCAGCTTTGGCGAAGTTGCATCTGTCTTATGGGAAGTGCTTTTTACCGAGGATCTTGGCGAGCATGGTGCGGCGGCGGAAAAGCTTATCAGCGACCAGCCGACCGTTTCACGGGTCGAGGAGATCGCCAAGCAGATCGGACTAGTGAACGTGCAGACAAAAACGGAGTTGGAGGCTTTTGAGTACGAGAACGGAGCAGAATTTATCGCTTCGCCGCTCGTCGCCGATTTTCTGCTGCCGACGTGGCTCGAAATGCTGGACGAAAACGAAAAAGAGCGAGTTACGGAAAAACTCGCTCAACTAATAGACGCCGAGGGTGAATCGCTCAGCTTTAGATTTTCGGTAAAGGCTACGTTGCTGACCGGCGAAAAAGAATGATCCTTAGGCCTGCTTTGCCTCGGCACGCCGACGCATTTCTTCCATCAGAGCCTCGTCGCTCATGTTAGTGATCTGCGGGGTGTCAGCTTTTGATTCGAGCTTCTGGACGGCCTCCGCTTTTTCTTCTTCCTCGGCCTCGCGCATGCCGTCCTTGAAAGCTTTGCGAGTCGCACCCAGCGACTTAGCGAGCTGCGGCAATTTGGTCGCACCAAATAGCAGGAACAGCACCGCGACGATCAGTAAAATTTCTGTAGTTCCAAAGTTCATATAAATGTCCTAAATATTAGACGTTTTGACGCGGGCTATTGCCCAGCGTTTTCAAGATATTTTCATCATACCGCTAATCGGGCGAAGTTTCACGCTAAATTTTGCACCTTACGGGCGGAATCTGTCCATCGCTTCAACCAAAGCTGAGGTAATACCTGGCTCTGAGACCGAATGTCCGGCGTCGGGCACAACGATAAATTCGGCCTCGGGCAAAGCTTTGTGCAGATCCCAGGCCGAGGTTATCGGGCAGACGACATCATAGCGGCCCTGCACGATCACGGTCGGCAAATGACGGATCTTATCGACATTTTCGAGCAGATAATTTTCCGTGGGAAAGAATGAGTTGTTCATAAAGTAATGACACTCGATGCGGGCAAGGCTCAAAGCCTCGTGCGCTCCTTCCCAGTGATTCATCAGGTCTTCGCTCGGGTATAGCTTTGAGGTCGAGCCTTCCCATACGCTCCAAGCCCTTGCCGCTGACAACCGGACCTGTTCGTCATCGCTCGTGAGACGTTTGTGATATGCCGTGATAAAATCACCGCGTTCATCCTCCGGTATCTCGTCGCGGTAACGCTCCCAAAAATCGGGAAAGATCTCGGACGCACCGTATTGATAGAACCACTCAAGCTCCTTTCGCCGCGTTAGAAAAATGCCGCGAAGTACTAGCCCCAGGCACCTGTCCGGATGCGTGACCGCATACGCAAGGCTCAGCGTGCTGCCCCACGATCCGCCGAAAACATACCACTTATCAACACCAAACTTTTCGCGCAGCGTTTCCATGTCCGCGATCAGATCCCAAGTCGTGTTGCCCTCAAGCTCGGCGTGCGGCGTCGAATCGCCCGATCCGCGTTGGTCAAACAAGACGACCTGATAAACAGCCGGGTCAAAATATTGCCGGTACATCGGTATCAGCCCGCCGCCGGGCCCACCGTGCAAAAATACGACCGGAATGCCGTTAGGGTTACCCGCACGTTCGTAATAGATCGTGTGAATGTCCGAAACCGGGAGCATGCCGCTGTCAAAAGGTTCGATCTCAGGATAAAGTGTTGCCATAAATTTGATAATACGCGAAACGTCTTTATTGCAGAAGCCCGCGCGTAAGCAAGGGCGTAACTATCGACGCCGGATGCCACGCCCTTACTAACGTGCGGGCTTCTGCAAAAAGCTGTCGTACCAAAGCTGAAATACAAGCAGCGTCCAGAGCTGTTTGTGGTGGCTGGCGATGCCGCGTTCGTGCTCGGTAATTAGTTGTTGGACGTATTCCGCGTTGAAAAGGCCTTGGTCTCTTAACCTAGCGGGGTTCAACAGATCGTGCATCAGCGGGTTGAGACGCCCCTTTAACCACTCGGCGATCGGGATACCAAAACCCTTTTTTGGACGGTGCAGAATGTCTGCCGGCAGCAGATCTGCCATAGCTTTTTTTAGGATGTGCTTTCCGCTTTTGCCGTTGAGTTTGTATTCAAGCGGGAGCGACGCGGCAAACTGGCCGACACGCGGATCGAGGAACGGGGCACGCGTTTCTAGACTGACTGCCATCGCGGCACGATCGACCTTGGTCAAAATGTCCTCGGCCATGTAGTAATTAATGTCGAGAAACTGCATCTGCTCGATCTCGGTTGTCGCGTCGCAAAGTGCCAACAAATCTCGCGGCCCGCGATAGATATCGCCGTCGCTTGCAGCAAGTATTTCGGGCGTCAGCAGTTGATCTTGCTCTTCCCGGCTAAACGAACCAAACCAAGAATGATGGCGTTCGACGGTGTCGAGATGTGCTCCGCGAATAAAGCGTTTTGCCTTGTAATCGAACGACATATTTTTTGTCGAAACGGGCAGGCGTTTGACGACCGGTTCGATGATGCCCTTGCGTAAAATGGACGGAACGCGCGCGTATTTTGCCGCGACGGTGTGGGCATAGTACATCGGATAACCGGCAAATAGTTCGTCGCCGCCATCACCGCCGAGAGCGACCGTTACGTGCTTTCGCACAAACTGAGCGAGTAAAAATGTTGGTATCAACGAGCCGTCCGAAAGTGGTTCGTCGAGCCATGTGCCGATCTCAGATATCAGATCACCGGCCGTATTGGCACTCAATATTTCTTCGTAATGCTCTGTGTCGAGATGCTTTGCGACCTGACGAGCGTAACGTGATTCGTCAAAAGAATCTTCTTCAAAGCCGATCGAAAATGTTTTTACCCTTTCGGTCGCGTGCTGCGTAGCAAAAGCCGCGACCGTCGATGAATCGATGCCACCTGACAGCAAGATCCCAAGCGGCACGTCCGACACGAGCCGCATTCGGACGGCGTCGGAGAGCAGGTCGCGGAGTACGGATGCGGACGAATCGAGAGAACCACCCCGTCCGCCGAAACCGGCGGCCACTCCTCCTTCGTAAGGAGGGGAGCCTGTCCAAGAAATATTCCAATAGCGCCGCGTTCTGACTTCGCCGTTTTCGACGACCAACATATGGGCGGCGGGCAGTTTTGAGATGCCTTTGTAGATCGACATCGGAGCCGGGACGTAATCGTATGATAGGTAATGGCGTAGTGCCTCGGTGTCGAGTTCTGGTTTTACCGACGGATGGGCGAGCATCGCCTTTGGTTCGGATGCGTAGATCAGCTTGCCGTCAAAAACGCCGTAATACAGCGGTTTTTCGCCAAAACGATCGCGGGCGATGATCAGCTTTTTTTTCCGCGTGTCCCACAGCGAGAACGCATACATCCCGTTGAGATGATCGACCAAGTCCTCACCGTACTCTTCATAAAGGTGCGGCAGTATTTCGGTGTCTGACTTGGTTACGAACTTATGGCCTATCTTTTCCAGCTCCGCACGAAACTCGCGATAGTTATACAGCTCGCCGTTCATCATCACGATGACCGACTTATCGTAGTTAAAAACAGGCTGGTCGCCAGTGTGCAGATCGATGATCGACAGCCGCCGCATGCCCAACGCAACGGTTTCGTCGAGCCACAGCCCTTCAGAATTAGGCCCGCGATGCACGATCTGTTCGCACATCGAATGCAGAACGGATTCGGTATGGTTTTCTTTAGATTGTGTGAGGTTTATCCAACCCGTGATGCCGCACATTGGTTAGAATCCTATTCTTTCACGTACAGCGTAGATGGCCTTGTCCTGCGACTCGTGATAGGTGCGGACGGAGAGCTCGGCGAGTAGGCCCATCAGGAAAAACTGGACCGAGATCGCCAGCATAACCACCGTCACCACGGGCAAAGGCGTTTGAATGAAGGAGACGCCGTAAAATTTCAGCACGATCGCCCACACGCCGGAGATGATCGATAGCAAAAATGCGAGCATTCCAAACATACCGAACACATAGATCGGCTTGGTCTGATACGACGCCATGAATTTGATCGTCATCAGGTCAAAAACGACTTTGATGGTGCGCGAAATGCCGTATTTTGATTTGCCCATCGTTCGGGCATGATGATCGACCGGTATCTCGGCAACGCGGGCACCCGCCCAGCTTGCGTAGATCGGGATAAAAC
>JBEBGA010000417.1:0-2449 GCA_040081695.1 Pyrinomonadaceae bacterium | reverse complement strand
CCGTTAAAGAACGCCTCTAATTTGTTTGGATCGAGCTTTCCATCCGTCCGCACGCCGGAGCAGATATCCAACCCAAATGGCTGTACGGTCTCGATAGCTTCGCGGACGTTGGCGGAGTTCAACCCGCCCGCGAGAAAAACCGGCTTGCCGCACGTCTCAACTATGCGTCGCGACAGCGACCAATCATGCCTCCGCCCGGTTCCGCCCAGCTCTTTTATCTCTAATGACGGGTTTCCACTATCGAGCAATATCGCATCGACATGCTCAGCTAGTTCTGCGGCTTCGCGGACAGATTGTTCGCCAACAACGTGTATAACTTGCACCAATTTCACGTGCGGCAAAGCCTCGCGGATCTCGTGATATGCCCGGTCGGTCAGCTCATCGACGATCTGTATCGTATTGGTTTTTGTACGTTGGTGATGGGCGATGATGCCTTGAGCGGTTTGCTCGCTGGTCAACAAAAATATAGCGATCGGCGGCGGTACAGACTGAGCGATGCAGTAAATTTCCTCATCCGAGATCGGTCCCGGGCCCGACGGCATCGCTCCTACCAAACCAATAGCCGAAGCCCCGAATGCGATCGCATCCGAGGCCTCTTGTTCGTTGGCGATGCAGCAGATCTTTACACGGATCATTAAATTACAAAATCATTCGATGACAAACACTTTGCTCCGCGATTCGCCCGTAAATCGAAAGATAAGTCTCCTGACGATGTCAACAAGCTCGCGAGTCCGGCCGTCTTTTGTGATCGTCATCTTGAACGCGGCTAGATTCCAGTTGTCGGCGAATAACCCCCCTCCGCCGGTGTGCCGCACCTCGACGGATTCGATGTCGTCGATATCGATATCGTCAGAACCTAACAGTTCCTTATTCCTTATGGTGCGGGTGCTGGAACCCGGCCAATTTTGACTTCTATTGAGATTACGAATTGTGATCGGCCCGCCGCCTCTCCTGAATCGGATCACGAGATCCACGTTGTCGCCGCCGCCTCTGAGATCATCATCACCAGTCGTGAATACTGCCGTGATCGTCGCGTTTCTTAATGCCGTCTGATTCGCGTTAGCCGAAAATGATTTTTGCCGGCTGCGACTCGTGAAACGATGTATTGACGGATAATTATTATTGACGAGCAGCCTTGTGGTTTCTCTGCCCGGCCCAGGTGTACCGGGCGCCGGGACGGTTTTCTTGATCAGGATCTGTACCTTGTTGATCACCCACTCGTCGTTCGAGCCGCCGCCGTCGTGCTTTACAATTACCTCAGAGATATCGTCGATGTTCAACGCGGACGAGTTCGGAATTTCTTTCGTAAAAATTCGTTCCGAATTGGCATCCAGTCTCGTGCCGCCGTTCAGATTTGCGAGATCAATGGTTGCAGGAGAGCCGCGAAGCCTCAGCGTGATACTCACATTATCGCCGCGGCCGCGAAGATCATCCGCTCCGGTGCCAAGAGTTACCACCAGTGTTGCGTTAACTGGCGCTGTTCTGGGGGGAGGCCCTAGGATAGGAGTGAACGTGTGTCGATAGACTTGCCCCTCGCCGCGTCGACTCGTCGTGTCATAGACAAATCGGAAAAGATTTCCTCTTGTGTCGAGATCGAATAAGACATTAGATCTCGACACACCGTCTTCCCGATAGACAGCGGTTACTTTCAGCGCCTTGACCGTCCAGTTGTCTTTTTCCAGATAATCCCACACGTATCGGCGGCCATGGGCCGTTTGTCTATAGAGGAGCAACTCTGACAGGTCGGCTAACCCGACTCCCTCGGGAAGCTCGATTGAAACGCGCCTCGTTGAGTTGTTTGGCCATACTTGTCCACGATTGATATTTTCTTTTCTGATCTCTCTTCGGTCGCGGAGTACAACCACCAGTTCCGGATCTTTTTGAAAATCAGCCGGCCGTAGATCATCATCACCGGTTTTGATGTCGATGTTAAGAGTGATCTGAGCACTGCCGCTATATGCACAAAGGAGGATAAAGATAAATAAAAATTTGTTCATAAACATCTCCTCTTGGCGGCTTTACGGCAACTCCGGAAGATCCGAGTTCACACCGCTCTACTTTTTTCGTACATCATATTCAAAAAAGGTCAGTATCTCAAGCAATATTTTTGTGGGTTTGCACTAATTGCCGAAGGTCATCTAGCCAAGATCCCATCCATCACATCGGTGAATTCGTAAAATCCTGTCTTCCCGACGATCCACTCGGCGGCAAGGATCGAGCCGGTAGCAAAGCCTTCGCGTGAACGTGCCGTGTGTTCGAGCAGTATTTGATCAGCCGGGCCATCGAAACCGACGCGGTGTGTGCCGGGGATATTTCCGGCACGGGTCGCCGCGATATCGTCGACCTCGACGTGTTTTGACACAACCTCTTTGATCTTCAAAGCCGTGCCGCTCGGGCTGTCGAGTTTGCGGGAATGATGCTGTTCCTCGATAAAGGCTTCGTATTCAGG